>JBAXFO010001207.1:0-1501 GCA_037139885.1 Planctomycetota bacterium | reverse complement strand
CGCCAGGGTTTTTTGCACCCGTATCGCATCGAAGGGGGCGTCGCGTCGGTGACGATGCGAATCCTCCTGCGCAGCTTCGACACCTCCGAGTTAGCGACTCAAGCCAATCGCCTCGAAGCCATCGCGAAGGAACTACGTGCGACCTATCCCCGGGCCGCGATCGATGTGGCCGTGAAGGCGCAATATCGCAATATGGCCGAGGGATTGGCGAAAGAGCCACGCTCGGTCATCCTCGCCGAAAACGCGATGCGGCTCGTGGACCTGACGCCGCGGCGCACCATCGTCCGCGGCGGCACCGATGGTTCGCGTCTCACGGAACTCGGCCTGCCCACTCCAAACCTCTCGACGGGCGAACACAATCTCCATTCGCCGCTCGAATTCACTTGCCTGGAAGAGATGGCGATCGCCGTTCGCGTGTTGGTCGAACTGGCCCAACTGTGGGGCCGTGAGACACGGGTTTGAGAACCGTTAACCGGTCGAGTTTTCTGAGGTTCCCCATGTGCCGGATCGCCTTGCTCTGCTTCGGTATCCTCCCCGCTTTTGCGCAAGGCGACACGCCGCGCGAAATCTTCGAAAAGCGCTTGCTGCCGATTTTTCGTTCGCCGGATCCTTCGAGCTGCGTGCAGTGCCATCTGGCGGGGGTCGATCTCAAGAACTACATTCGGCCTTCGCATGAAGAGACTTTTGTCGTCCTGCGCGAGCGTGGCTTGATCGATCTGGACAACCCGGAGAAGTCGAAGATTTTGCAACTGATTCGCATGGGAGCCGACGCCAAGGCCGGGGCGGCTCTGATTCATCAAAAGAATCGTACCGCGGAATACGACGCGTTCGCCGCCTGGATCAAGGAGAGCGCCGCCGATCCCGCGCTGCGGCGACTGCCTGCGGCGAAGGAAGTCGCGCCGCTGCCGGCGGTCGAGGTCGTTCGCCATGCCCGCAAAGATCGGGTGGTGGAATCGTTTACGAATTCGATCTGGGCGCTGCGTTTTCGCTGCATGAGCTGCCACATGGAAGGGACGCCGGAAAACGTGAAACTGGTGGCCAAGCATGGCCCACGCATGGCATGGTTCAAGAAAGACGGTCCCGAGGCGGCGCTCGATTATCTGCTCGCCAGTCGCCTCATCGATGTCAAAAACCCGCGCAAAAGCCTGCTTCTGCTCAAACCGCTCATGGAAATCGAACACGGCGGCGGCAAGAAGATGATCGTCGGCGATCAAGGTTATCAGTTGTTTTTGGGTTTCCTCGAAGACTATGCGAAGATCAAGAACAATGCGTATCCCGATGCCGTTTCGCTGCCGGTGGAAGCCGTGCCGGCGCGTTTTGGAACGAACATCTGGCTCAAACTCACGAACACGCTGCCGGACTGGGGCGATCGGTTGGTGCAGGTGGACGTATACGCCAAGAACGCAGCCGGGGATTGGGAGCCGCGGCCCATCGCCACGAGCGATCGCCAGGTTTGGGGCAAAGGCCAGCTATGGCAGCATAACTTGACGCTGCTCGCCGA
>JBAXFO010001206.1:0-1502 GCA_037139885.1 Planctomycetota bacterium | reverse complement strand
AAAACATCGTCCTCAATCGATGTCTCTTGGCGGTCTTGGCGTCTTGGCGGTTCAAATCGCATTTTCTTGAACCGCCAAGACGCCAAGGACGCCAAGAGTCCGCCGGGACAATTGCCGCTTTCTTCGCTGTTTCGGGCTCAAAACATCGTCCTCAATCGATGTCTCTTGGCGGTCTTGGCGTCTTGGCGGTTCAATCGTCTGAAGCCCCTTCGGCCCAAATCGCACGGTTTGCCGGCGTTTCCGCTGGAGACGAGACGTCAGGTTGACCGAAAATTGTCTTTGTGGTAAGAGTTCGGGAAGAACTCGGCGATCGCCGTATCGACTCATCAACATTCAAGACAAGGATGTCTTCCATGCCGACAGCGCTCATCACGGGGATCACGGGACAGGATGGATCCCATCTTGCGGAATTGCTCCTTTCCAAAGGTTACAAGGTCCATGGCATGGTGCGTCGCACGAGCAGCGACAGCAACCATCGCATCGAACACATTCTCGACAAGGTGCAGCTCCATCAGGGCGACTTGCTCGACTCGGCTTCGCTGCTGGGCATCGTCGAAAAGACGCAGCCGGACGAAGTTTATAATCTCGCCGCCATGTCGTTCGTGCCGGTGAGCTGGCAGCAGCCGGTGCTGACGGCCGAGTACACCGGCGTCGGCGTCACGCGCGTGCTCGAAGCGATTCGCCAGGCCAAGCCGGACGCGAAGTTCTATCAGGCCAGCAGCAGCGAAATGTACGGCAAAGTGCATGAAACGCCGCAACGCGAGACGACGGTGTTCCACCCGCGCAGCCCCTATGGCGTCGCCAAGGCGTATGGCCATTACATCACGGTGAACTATCGCGAAAGCTACAACATGTTCGCCTGTGCGGGCATTTTGTTCAACCACGAAGGTCCGCGCCGCGGCCGTGAGTTCGTGACGCGCAAGATCAGCCATGGCGTCGCCATGATCAAAATGGGCCTCGACAAGGAACTGCGTCTGGGCAACCTGCAAGCCAAACGCGACTGGGGCTTCGCCGGCGACTATGTCCGGGCGATGTGGCTCATGTTGCAGCAAGCCGCGCCCGACGATTTCGTCGTCGGCACTGGCGAAACGCACACGGTTCAAGAGTTCTGCGAGATCGCCTTCGATCAGGTCGGCCTGAACTGGGAAAAGTTTGTGGTCGTCGATCCGGCGTTCTACCGCCCGGCCGAAGTCGATCTGCTCCTTTCCGACCCGACCAAGGCCAAGACCGAACTTGGCTGGGAACCGGAAGTCTCGTTCGAAGGTCTGGTCCGCATGATGGTGGACGAAGACGTTCGCATTCTCAAGCAAAAGCTGTCGAGCGCGTCGAAGCCAACGGTCACGCCCGTGAATCGCGCCGCCTAGGGCGCCAACCAGACGAAATTTTCGGTTGAGGCGAGCCGCCGGGCTTGTCCCGGCGGGATAAACCCACCAGCTCCCGCCGAAGTTTTAGCCTGGACGATGCACTAGGGCGAACGCCGCTACGACCTCTATGACGAGCGG
>JBAXFO010001205.1:0-1509 GCA_037139885.1 Planctomycetota bacterium | reverse complement strand
TGCAATCGCCTGGATGGAGCTCTTTTAGAGCGGCAGGTTCAACGGCTCGCTGGCGTCCATGGCCCGCCTGGCTTCCACATCTGCGTGAACGGGACGACATCGCGGACGGCGCACAACGGCGGCCAGAGAAACATCGTGATCGCTTTGACTACGTTTGCCGGATCCGGTTCCGCATCGAGGCGGCTACGGCGTAGAAACGCCCGCCATTGCACCGCACGACTCGGATCGGCCATGAACGCGGTCGTCAGGGCGAACGGAAGTTCGTCCGGTATGGCTGTGCCGCGATGCCGGAACGTGGCCTCACACTGGCGACCAAGATCGGTCCCGCGAATGCAAACGCACGAGAAAACACAAACAGATCGTAAAAATCCTTCATGCGGCTGTTCGTCGCACCGAGTGTCAGGATCGCCTCTGACTTTTCGGCAACGACGCTTTCACGCGGATAGACGGCGACTACGGGCGCCGGATGGTCAAGCAACACGGGAAACTCTGCTTGTGCCGCAGGCGGTAGGATCACGTCGCCGAAACCGACGTCGATTTGCATCGGAATCCGCGCCACTCCCAGCATCGCGTCGATCCTAACCGTCACCCCCCCGTGGGCATTCCGTGTTCTGATCTCGTCAGCCTCGAGTGTCGTTTCGTCGAAGCGGATCGCGTCGGCCGCCGGCGTGCGCAGAATCTCGCGGATGACCGCCACGATCTCCTGCACGGTTGCCCGGCTTGGGGCATGAAGGTCGATATCCCAGGTGGCCCGTCGGCGGTCGAGCTGCCAGAGCGTGAGAAGCGTTGCGCCCTTGAGCACGAAGCGACTCGCGTGAGCGGAGGCACCAAGCCGGTAGAGAAACCGCTCGGTCGCGAATTCCGCGAGCACTGCCTGAAAATCCGCCCGTCGTTCCGCGGCGATCGCCGCGAGCCGCGTCCGGACGGAATCGGGACTGTCCGGGTTGCGACGCACTCGTGTCATGCCAGGCTTTCGAGATATGGTCGGATCACGCGTTCCACACGGTCGACGCGGGCGTGACGAAGCAGTGCCTCGGTCTTTTGCGGCGACTGGCGAAGAAACTCTCGCAGGGCCTCGATCGCGACGTCTGTGCCGATGGAGTTGCGAAACTTGAAGCAGTCGGCGACGGTTTTCGCAGGGTTCGTCATGCGCACCTTCGTTCCGTCGATGACGTGTTCTTCGACGCCGTCGTTGAGATGTCGCTTCGACACATGCACGAGCCGGAGGGCAGCGGCCGTTCCGACCGGCCGCCACGCCTTGGATGGAACAGCCACCCAGACCTCGTATGGGTTTTGGGTGGTGAGTCGGTGGAACCGGAGGGCGGAGAGGAGGCAGATGACGCCGCGGGGAACTTGGCACGCGACGGCGGCGAACTGGTGGCTTGCGGACCGGCGCGCATCAGGGAGCGAGTAGAGCCCCCGTGAAACGCGGCTGACCACGCCACGCTCGACGAGCTTCGCGAGCATCGCTCGCGACACGCCGGCTCGTTCAAGATCGCGGCTGCGGGC
>JBAXFO010001204.1:0-1510 GCA_037139885.1 Planctomycetota bacterium | reverse complement strand
GTCCATCTCCCAATGGCGATGCTCCGATCATGGCGATCACGCCGCCAGCGGACAACGCGGTTCTCATCGTTGCCATTCCGCCGCTCGCGGATCTCTCACCGCCTGCGTCTCCTGCGTCCCTTGCTCCAGGCCGAACTCTTTTAGTTTCCCTTCCGCAGAACTCGGCGCTCAGCCCAGCGATGAGCTTCGTCATTCCAGGCGGGGCGCTGCTCCAGTTGGCGATCGCGCCGCTGGGAGGCGTCGCGACCGCACCAGACGCTGCCGCGGCATCAAGGGCGGACGTGGTCGCTCGCCCCGACTTCGGGACACTTAGCGAATGGCTACCGAGCAACGCCATTGCCGCGACAGAGGCGAGCGAAGGGGAAATCAGCAGCATCGTCTCGTGGTCAAGATGGTGGAAGGCAATAATGGCCGTCCGCTGGACCTTGCCGATGACAACGCGCGAAGCGGCCGTTGCTCCCCGTGCGATTTCTGACAACCCCTCATCGACTCCTATCGCCGACCAAAACAATCCTCCGGAGAACCAGGAAGCGACGTTGACATCCGTTTCGCCGAAGGAGCCGACAGCTCGTTCCAGCCCGATCGACTTGGCGAACTTGTTGCTCGCAACCCTTGCGGCCAACGGCGCGATGCTGGCGGAACGCAGAAAAAAGCGGGCAGCCTTGGCGGCGCCAGGGCCATCGCTGAAAACGAAAACGAAAAGCCCCGATGACCAGGAAGCGGGGGAATCGCCATGAGCCAATCGAGCGATTATCCGAGCGACTTTTCCGAATCGGCTGGCGCAAGTCTGACGAACTTCGGCACGTCGCGCAGCCAGAAGCGGCTCTTGCTGGCTGAGCAGGAGAGCGGTTGGGCCGCGGGCGATCCGCTTTCCCCCGAAGAACTTCTCAAGCGTTGGCCCGTAAACCCCGACGACGACGACGACGTGGCGAGCGTTCTCTTTGCGGACCTGATTCAGCGGCGAACTCGCGGCGAAGACTCGAACCTCGCCGATTACAGCCAAAGGTTTCCGCGACACCGGGATTCTCTGGCCGACCTGATCTCTCGCAAGGAATTTCTCCGCTCGCTCGACGGCGAAAGCGCCGCCGAGCGTTGTAACCTTTGCTTTCCCGAAGTCGGCGACGAACTGTTCGGATTTCGATTCCGCGCCGAGTTGGGTCGCGGCGCTTTCGCGCGGGTGTTTCTGGCGGAGCAGACGGAGCTGGCCTGTCGGCCGGTCGCCGTGAAAGTGTCGGCCATCGAAGGAGCTGAGCCGCAGGCGTTGGCCCAGATGCAGCACACGCACATCGTGCCCATCTACTCGCTTCAGGACGATCTGCGTTGTGGGTTGCGCGCCGTCTGCATGCCGTATTTCGGCGGCGCCACCCTGTCGTGTGTGCTCGTGGAACTTGGGTCGAAAACGGCGCTGCCGATGCAAGGTCGGGAACTTGTCGAAGCTCTGGAACGTTGTGCCGACGCCGCCGCGCTCCCCCGAGCGAAAGAGAAAAACACGCCGGTCGCGTCCTCAATC
>JBAXFO010001203.1:0-1512 GCA_037139885.1 Planctomycetota bacterium | reverse complement strand
CACTACCGCGAACAGACACCGGAAAACCTTGTAAGAATGTGGGTAAGTTCAAGCCCGGTAATGCCGGGCCACCTTTGAGACCGCCGGGAGTTTTTCGTTCGTGCCAGCGTTGCTGCTCTTCACCGGCTTGGCATCCGGAAACCCATAGATCGCCGTCATGCGAGCCGCCTTGCCTTTGAACGTCCCGACCACAAACCGCACATGCGGAAACACCCCGCCGTCCTCTTGGAACTCGCGGATCACTTCGGTCTCCAACGCATCCTTCCGCGGATCGAAGTCGGCCCAGAGTTGCTCAACTGATTGGGGAACATCATCGGCAGTCAAAGCGAACCGCGATGGCGCGACCGAGTTACTCGGCAACCCAAAGGTCAACAGCATCAACACGCAAAGACTTTGCTTCATAAAGTGAGCCTATCGCACAGCTGTTGATGAGCTCGGCGAATCGGGCTGCGCTCCCGGGTCGTGCGCGAAAGAAGAGTTCGGGCTCAACTCCTTCGCATTCGGAAAGGAGTCCGCCGCTGGCGGTCTCGATGACGTCGATTCGCAAGTAGAGCGGCATCCGGCACACGCTACTTCCGCGATGAGCGAATGCACGCGGAACGGCGGCGGCGGTTTGATCGCCCAACTCGCGCACAACCGCTGGCGGATCGGCGACGCGGAGCGAACCTCCGCGCTCGGCATGCACCATGATCTGGCCGCTGGCGGGGAGCTTGTGAATGCCGTGACTGTACTCTCCGCCGAAATACACGAGCGACCATTCGCCGTTCGTCTGAATCTCGGGCAGAAACGGCTGCACCAATTGAGCCCCGCGCTGACAGCGATCCGCGAACTCTAGCTGAAAGGCTCGTGCCGCTTGGCGATCAGGTAGGAATTCCAACCCCGCCCCGGCGGCCGACACGGCGGGTTTGATGACGGCGGGGCCGTCTTGCTCGATGAATGCTTCGAGATCAAACGACTCACCAACCGGGATCAACTGAGTGGGAACGATCGGCACACCGACCGCCGCACAGTCGAGCAAGTAGCTCTTATCCATCAGCCAGAGCATCACGTGCGGCTCGTTCTCGACGACCAGCCCCGTTGCGGCGAGCTGTTCGAGCCAGCGCAGAAAACCCTGCCGCTGCTCGTCGCTGTCTTGGTAATCCCACGGCGAGCGCACGATGAGGCGATCAAACTGTTCCGCCAGCCACGAGGTCTCTGCGCCCCAAACGACGGCCGAGACCTGATGCCCGCGTCGCCGAAGTTCATCGACCAGCAATTGGTCGTCAGGGGTAAACGGCGGCTCGGTCGGCACGAAAAACGGCTCGGCGGAGGTGGGAAAATAGTCTGCCAGTTTTTCGGCACCGCTGGTGACGATACCGATGCGTTGGGATGGCGGTGTAATCATAAGGGTGAGCGATTTCAAAAAACGGGGACAACAGTTGAAGATGCTTACGTCACCAAGCGGGTCGCCTAATACTCAGGGCGAACGCACTAACACTTGGCGTTTGGGAGTAGTTTGCGGACATAGTTGGG
>JBAXFO010001202.1:0-1513 GCA_037139885.1 Planctomycetota bacterium | reverse complement strand
CGGGTGACGCGGGACGGCAGGCCGCGGCGACGCTGTCCGATCGGCTCAATGCCGCCAGCATTCCGAATCGGATCGTCGGGCCGCTGCATGGCGACGATTTCAATGACGATCTCCGCCATGGCGTGACGGCCGCCGACTATGCGGTTGAGGAGCCGGTTGTGCCCGCGATGGCCCCCAGCACCTGGCGCTCGGGCAAGGGGTCGAGCCTCGCCTTGACGAGCTGGCCCAGCATCGTGCCGAGCGCCGACAGATCGGGCGGGTTGCCGAGACCGCGCGCGACGGCCTCGAACTCGGCGACCGTTGCCGGCACCGGCGGCGGGGCAGCGGTGGGCTCCGCCTCGCGCGCGTCCGCGGCGAAATCGACGAGGGGCTTTTAGCCGAATCAGAGGATTCGCTGGACCAGGCGATCGAACGACAAGAAAAGAATCGACCCTCGTTGTCAGCGATGCGACAGCTCCCCCCCCCGATTGACAAGATTGACTAACATGCGCAGTGCCTGGTTCCGGAACGGATGACGACTCATGAAACCCATGCAACCGATAACTGCAAGCGATGACCAGGTCCGCGCTCTCCTCGTGCGGTACGCCTGCCCGGTGCCGTTTCATGAGGTCCGCACGCGTTGCCTCGGGAACATTGCCTCATCGGGAATCGGCATATCGCCGATTAAAATGATAGCAAGCCTGTGGGGCGGCAAGTTGCCTGAGTTCGACACCAAGGATGCCCTGAACGAACTGATCGGCGCCCTCTTCATGGGCTTATGGAACCAGCTAACCAAACATCAAGACCGCAACGCGCCCTTTCGCCTGACGCGTTCGAGCATTGCTCCGACGCGCGAAGGACTTGCTACGCTTGCGCTGGTGCGCCGCCAGGAACTCGATGGTTTCGTCGAAGGATTGTTCGGGCAAGAAGAGATTGTTGATGTACCAGAGCGCGCTCATCGCGCTCTCGACGACCTTGCCGACATGCGGGCCCTGTTCGCAGCGGCGGCAGAATTGGCCACTGACGAGACAAAGCCTGCGCAGCTCAAGGAAATGGAGACGACACTCCGTCTTTTGCGCGAGATGACCAAGAACGCCGAGCACGAAATGCACGCCATCGTTCTTTCCTGCAAACGCGCGCGCAAGCTGATGCTCGCGGGAATCCCGGCAAAGAAGCCCACGATTCATTGAATCGATCGGCAAGGCCGCCCCGCATAACACCGCAGCCGCCCGCACGCCCCCGACCGCATCGGCCGACATGCTCCGGAGGCGAATTGCTTCGCTAGATTGATCGCATACGAAACCCGTAGCGCGATTGATGGCTATGAATTCTTCGACTCCCAACTCCCTCCACCCCAACCACATGACCGCCGCCGAGCGCCTGGCCGAGATTGGCCGGCTCCTGGCCGTGGGATTCTTGCGCGGACGCAATCGCATCGCGGCCACGCCACCGCGCCACGGCGCGACCGGAGACGTTTTCCTCGACTTACCGGCCGAAGGAAGCGGTCATGGCGCCACTCAAAACGCCTATAGAG
>JBAXFO010001201.1:0-1514 GCA_037139885.1 Planctomycetota bacterium | reverse complement strand
GAGCGTGGTAAGGGACATTTAACTCCGCAGCGCTGTTGATGCGGAGGAGCCTTCGGGCTCGCGGGTTGCCGACCTAGAAAAAAAAACCCGCCTCGGTTGCGAGGCGGGCGCTTTGGAAGCTAAGGGGAGCGGTGGAAGCCTCGGTGCGTAAGGGCGAGCCGACGCGAACCACCACCGAGAATTGCATTAGATTCTGAACAAGAGTATATCACTCGCCTTGGTTGACTAGATAGCGGAAGACGGTGCGCTCACTGACCCCGATCTCGGCGGCGATCTCTGCGGGCGTCCACCCCGCGTTCCGGAGGCTCCGCGCCCGTTCCGGCTTCCCTTTCGTCGTCCCGGCCTTCCGACCCGTATAGACCTGCTTACCCTTGGCTTTGACGATGCCAGCCGCCTGCCGCTCGCGGAGGAACCCGTCCTCGACGGCTGTGAGGGCCTGCATGACGGCGGTCAGCTTGCGGACTGCGTCCGCGTCGAGTTGAATCCTTTCGGCGAGGGCGATCATCCGGACCCCCTTCTCGCTCCACGCCGTCAAGGTGCCTTCCAGGTCGCTTCGCCGGCGGGCGAGCCGGTCGAGACTGCTAACAACGACCGCCTCGATCCCGCCGTCGGAGATCGCGGCCTGGAGTTGGTCGAGCCCCGGCCGCCCGAGTGCCTCTCCGCCGCCCGAGTCGGCGAACCACGTGACCCGCTTCCGGCTGATGCCGTTCGCCTTAAGCCAAGCATTGATCTGCACGCGCTGGTCATCGTCCGGGTGCGCGGGGGAACTGCTCCGCACGTAACAAGCCACGGTCATCATACTGCCCTCATGAGGAAGATGGTTCACAACAAACGAACGATACAGCGGTACGAGGTATCTGTCAAGTAGAATGCACTCATAGTGTCATGGCAGCATCGCTGTGGGAAGTGAGACACCATCGAATCGAACGGGTCAAAACTTGCCCCGACCTGATCGGCGCGAGCCATCGTTGATCGTCCGTTGTTTGCGATTTTTGATCCGATCACTCTCTTTCGACATCGGTTACAGCGCTGATCCATTGTGGAAATCGAACCCTTCGAAAAATGCGTTCTTCTCCTTCTCACTTAATCTCGATCTGAAACACGTCATAATCGGGTAGTCGAAGGATAGCTATTCGTTCCGCTTGCGGAATAGTCGGCTCACCACGTTCGATATCCACTTCTCATTTCGTTCTCTGAGGATTCAAAATGCGCTGCATCCGCGCCCCGCCGCACAAGGCGGCCGAGGCTCCCCGCGGCCTCGCACTCCCTTCCCCGTTTCCCAACACTTGCACGAGGGTTATTCGCATGCAGATACTTTTGATCAACAACGATGGCAGCGGTTTCGCCGACCACATCGATATCGCCGAGGGCACCAGCGTCAGCGCTCTCTTTGCCGACAAGATGCCCGGCCGCAAAGCCGCCGACTACCTCATCCGCGTCAATCGCCTGCCCGTCTCCAGCGACCAGATCCTGCAGCCGGGCGACCGCGTTTCCTTCACCGGAACGAAGATCCA
>JBAXFO010001200.1:0-1516 GCA_037139885.1 Planctomycetota bacterium | reverse complement strand
AGGAAGTCAAGAACAGCCTCGGCATGAAGCTGCTGTACATTCCGGCGGGGAAGTTCTCGATGGGATCGCCGGAAAGCGAACCGGGCCGCGAACCTCAAGAGATTCCGCACGAGGTGGAATTGACGAAGGGATTCTATCTGGGAGAGCAAGAAGTCACGGTTGGGCAGTTCAAGCAGTTCGTGCTCGACGCGAAGCACCAGACCGACGGCGAAAAGGATGGCAAAGGCGCCTACGGGATCGACGAGGCGGGAAAGATCGAAGCGATGCACTCGAAGTACACGTGGAAAAGCCCGGGGTTCGAGCAAGCCGACGATCACCCCGTGGTCGACGTCAGTTGGAATGACGCCAAGGCACTATGCCTTTGGTTGAGCAGAAAAGAAAAGAAGACTTATCGATTGCCGACGGAGGCAGAATGGGAATATGCGTGTCGCGCCGGCACGAAGACCGCCTACGCCAACGGCGACAATCCCGAAGGACTGGCGGCGATCGGCAACGGCGCCGATGCAACGGCACGGGGCAAGTATCCGGGTTGGGCCATCGGCATCAAGGCGAAGGACGGCCACATCTTCACGGCCCCGGTGGGCCAGTTCAAGAAGAACGGTTTCGGGCTTCACGATATGCACGGAAACGTGTGGGAGTGGTGCGAAGACTGGTACGACCCGAAAGGATATGCCGCCGAAAAACAAGTCGATCCGACCGGCCCCGCCGACGGAACGGCCAAGGTGCAACGAGGCGGCGGTTGGTCCAGCGACTCGAAACGCTGCCGGTCCGCGGCGCGAGTCGGCCGCGACCCCTCGGCCTATCGCGGTTGCTACCTCGGCTTTCGCATCGTCTTGGCGCAGTCGAGCGCCGAGACGGCTCGGGAGTCGGATGCCAAATAATCGACCGAGAAACGACAAGAAAGTGGAGCGTCTGCATCGACCGTACAGGCAGCGCCCAGAAACCCTTGCAGGAGCCAGAATGAAGTCTCACGGTTACGCTCTACTCGCTGTTTTTCTGAGTGCGTTTCCGGCGCGTGCCGACGTAACGCTGTCGAAGATCTTCTCCGATCACGCCGTCTTACAACGCGATCTGCCTTTGCCGATCTGGGGGACGGCCGAACCGGGTGAGAAAGTGACGGTGAAGTTGGGCGACGCACAGGCCGCGACCACCGCCGACGCAATGGGGAAGTGGTCCCTCAAACTGCCGGCCATGAAGATGAACGCCCTCGGCCAGGATATGATCGTCACGGGAAAGAACACCGTCACCGTCAAGGACGTTCTCATCGGCGACGTCTGGCTCTGCGGCGGCCAATCGAACATGCAACTCCCGTTGAAAGACTGTGACGCCAAGGATGACATCGCGACTGCAGACTTCCCCACGTTGCGCTGCCTGACGACGACGAATATCCCTTCACGCAGCAAGCCGCCGACCGACGTGGTTGGTGCATGGGCGGTCTGCACGCCAGCCAATGCACCTAGCTTCACGGGCACCGGTTTCTACTTTGCACGACGCCTCCTGAAGGAAACGGGCGTGC
>JBAXFO010001199.1:0-1518 GCA_037139885.1 Planctomycetota bacterium | reverse complement strand
CTGGCCATCGATGATGAGCACGCGAAGCGGGTCGACGGCACGCACGACCGCGGGAAGGAACAACGCCAAGAACGCGATCAGGGAAGAGAATCGCATCATTGCAGGTGACTCGTGAAATACGGAGCGACCGTCCGAACTCCGTTCATCATGGCGATCGGTCTTCGCGTTCGCAAGCGATTTCGGTTCGTCAAAGCAAGACGGGAACTCCCCTCTTTATCTGTTAACCGCCCTAGCGCTAGCTAAGATCGCGTTCGCGCGGTCGTTTCCGAGTAATGGCGGGCGATGAAGTCGTTTTGAATCCAAAGCAGCTTCTGAAACGCCCGGATGGTTTTCAGCATCGAGGCGACATCGAGCGGCATCTGGCTGATGGCGTTCGACAGCACATCGCTGAGCAGCCCCATCAAGGCATTCATTTGCACGAGCGGCACATGGATCTCGGCGTTGCCGGCGTTCTTCGTGTGCATCTTGCCGACCATGTCGAGATAAATCGCCATCTTCGAGTCGAACGATCGGCCGAGCAATTGCATCAAGTAGCGGCCGAGATGCTCCTTTCGAAACTGGATCGGCGCGCTGCCGGAGAGATCGTCGAGCGATCGCGGCAACGGGCCGTCGCACCCCGCTTGTCGTGGAAGAAAGTGGCGTGCGGTCGCGTCGTAGGCGAGCAGTTTGTCGTACGTCGCGTCCACGAGTTGCGGGATCATTGGCCCGAGATCCATGGCCGCAGTCTGGATGGCGGCATGATCCTCCGGGCCAAAGCCGATGAACTCGGCGAGGTACTGAAAGCGATAGCCGAGGTCGGTTTCGAGTCGAGCTTCGTCGATGGTCTTCATGATGGCGATTCATCCTATCCGTGGAGTTAGGCCGGCGTCGGCGTCGTGGCGGGCGTTTGCTCGAGAGAATACAGGGCTCGCGGCGGTTCGCTTTCGGTGAGTTTCAGGTCGAACTCCTGCTGCAAGATTTTGAATACATTCGGCGTGATGAATGCCGGCGGCAGCGGGCCGACGCGGATTCCCTTCACGCCGAGAGCCAAAAGCGTCAACAGCACCGCGACCGCTTTTTGCTCGAACCACGAAAGCACGATCGACAGAGGCAGGTCGTTGACGCCGCAGTTGAACGCCTTCGCAAGCCCCACGGCCACTTGAATCGCGCCGTAAGCGTCGTTGCACTGGCCCATATCGAGGAAGCGAGGCAAACCCGCGACGGTCCCATAATCGTGATTCCGGATGCGATATTTCCCGCAGCCGAGCGTGATGATGATCGATTCGTTGGGCGCCGATTGAGCGAGCTTGGTGTAATAGTTGCGGCCCATCTCGGCGCCATCGCAACCGCCGATGACGTAGAAGCGTTTGATCGCTCCGGACTTCACCGCATCCACGACCTTGTCGGCCAGGCCGAGAATGACGGTGTGATGAAAGCCGATCGTCGATTCGCGAACCTTCCGCGCCGGCAGCGGCGGCGAGTTCTTCGCCATTTGGATGACCTGCGTGAAGTCATTCGTCTTCAGCCGCGTGCCGCCGG
>JBAXFO010001198.1:0-1521 GCA_037139885.1 Planctomycetota bacterium | reverse complement strand
GCCTTCACCCATTCGACGAGCGCGTAGCTGTTTTCGACGCCGATCGCGCAGTGCGGGATGCCGGTGAAGACCATGAGGTCGAACTCGGGATAGCGGGCTGCGGGCACGCCGCCTGCGAGCCCCATGCCGGGCCCTTGGCGAACGGCGCCCCACAGTCCGGCATGATGGATGCCGACCCGCTCGAATGACGCGAAGGCTTCGTGGAGTCGCAGCCGATAATCCATCGCTCCGCGGGCGTAGTAGATGTCGACGCGACCGTTTCGTCGCGGGGCGAGGTCGCCGAACGACGGCGGCTTCGCGGCGAGTTGCTGGTCGGCGGGGATGGCCGCGCCCTTCCACCAGTCCTTGGCGAGCGACTCGACGGTGGGCCGGCGGGCGAGCAGTGCGTGATTCCGCTCCGCGTCGTCGAGCGCTTCGAACCGTTGCCGCTCGGCTGCCGCCTTCGCATCCTCGGCCGGATCGAGTTCGCCGATCCGTTTGTTGACCTCCCAGATTTCGACCGTCGGATCGAGCACGACTTCGCGGAGAGGCGTGTCGGCCGCGCCCGGCCGTTCGACGCCGAGCGTCCGCGGCACTTCGTATAGATCGGCCGGCGACGGGCTCCCCTCTTTCACCGCGAGGTCGATCACGGCGACCAGCCAGGTGGAGACCGGCGGGATGGTGAAGCGGCCATCGGCGACCGCAGCCGGCACGACGTCGAGCGTGAGCGGCTCGATCAGTCGGACAGCCGTCGCCGTGACCCCGTCGGGCAGCGTGAGGGCGAACTCGACCGCCTCCGTTCCCTGCGGCATGTCGTAGATGGGCTCTTCAACGCCCTCGCGGGCCGGACGAACCGCGGTCCATGGGAGGTTCAAGAAATTGACCACGAGCTGCCGCGTGCCGCCGGTCGCCGGCGTCTCGTAGACGAACCGCCGCCAGTCGAGATTCCCTCGGAAGGATGCACGACGGCAAATCGTCGATCCCCGAAGACTTTCAGCGGGTTGAGCTGATGTTTTGGGTTGAATATGGCGGGAATCGAGAGTTGAATCCGCGTCATTTCCGCACCAAACACCATCGGCATATAGGCGGTTTTATCGTTACCAATCCCATGCTCGCCCGACAATGTACCGCCGACATCGACCACACGCTGCATCAATCGCTTGCCAATCAGTTCGATCGCTTCCAGTTCTCCCGGCTTGCGAGAATCAAACAGAAAATTCGGATGCAGATTTCCGTCGCCCGCATGAAAGACATTGACCGCACGAATCCCTGCGGCATCCGCTTCGTCGTACACCAGTTGCAATAGCTCGGCCAAAGCGCGCTTGGGAATCACAGCATCTTGCACAACAAAATCTGCACTCAACTGCCCCATCAATCCCCCGGCAACTTTGCGGGCTTTCCACAACTTTTTGCGAAGCTCTTCATCATCGCTGAAGACCACATCGCGTGAGCCGCGGCTCGTAAGATCTCTGCCACCGCTTCCACGCGGGCATCAACCAGTTCCGGCGGACCATCGATTTCCGTCAGCAGCATGAACGAATC
>JBAXFO010001197.1:0-1521 GCA_037139885.1 Planctomycetota bacterium | reverse complement strand
ACGGGAAGGCCGGGCCGATGTCGCGCAAGTTCTTTTGAAAGCCGGCGCCGATGTCAACGAAGCGATGCGGCCGCAAAAACCTCCGTCCCGCGGCCCCAAATCCGGAACCAGTCCCTTGCTGCTGGCGGTCGAGAACGGCCATTTCGAATTCGCCGTCGCGCTCGTGAAAGCCGGCGCCGATCCGAACGACCAGCGTTCCGGCTGTGCCGCGCTGCACATGCTTTCTTGGGTCCGCAAACCCAACCGCGGCGACAGCGATGATGGCGACCCTCCGCCGATCGGCTCGGGGAAACTCACAAGCCTCGATTTCGTCAAGGAAATGGCCGCTCTCGGCGCGAACGTCAACTTGCCGCAAATGAAGGGAATGCCCGGCCGCGGCATCCTGAATCGAAACGGTGCGACTCCTCTGATCGCAGCGGCCTCGACGTCAGACGTTTCTCTTGTGCGAAAACTCATCGAACTGGGTGCCGATCCACGCCTCGCGAATTCCGATCGCACGACCGCTTTGCTGGCCGCAGCCGGCGTCGGCATCGGCGCCCCGGAAGAAGCCGCTGGCAGCGAACCCGAAGCGTTGGAGGTCATTTCGTTGCTCGTCAAGCTCGGCGCCGACGTGAACGCGGTCGACAGCAACGGCGAAACCGTGATGCACGGCGCCGCCTACCGCAACCATCCCAAGGTCGTGCAGTTCCTCGCCGACAAGGGGGCTAGGATCGCGGTCTGGAATCGAACGAACAAGTCCGGACTGACGCCGATCGTGATCGCCGAAGGTCGTCGGCCGGGAATCAACTTCCGGCCTTCCCCCGAAACCGTTGCCGCTTTGCATCGGGTGATGCTCGCAGCCGGAGTGACGCCGCCGCCACCCTCAGCGCCCCGTGTCGTCCCCAAGACTTGTTATGATGACAAGAAGTAAGAACTCGGATTGTGAGTCCTACCTCGCCCACCGCGTTGCATCGTCTGAACGAACTTGCGACACTGAGACTGCGACCGATCAAGAACAGGTGAATCTGAGGTTTAAAGAATTGGCGCATTGCAACCAATCCATCGCGTGCAAGCTGCTCGAATGAATCGGCTGCAGATGAGCGGGCAACGAGGCCGCGACATCGGGGCGCTTATCGCCGGTCAGGTTCGGCAACGCCTTGGGGGTGTCTTGCCCGTAGGCTGCCGGCGAAAGAAATAGCAGAACACATCCGACGAACCGGTTCATCGCCTGCCTCCTTGCAAGCTGCGCTCTTCGAGTGGGCGAGACTGTAATGGCAAGTTGGGAAAGCGATCAAGATCGACCGGTTGCGAATCGGCTCTTTTCGAGCAATTAAAACAATTCGCGGATGGGGGCGTTGTCTTCGAGGATGCGGGCGAGGGTGGTGGGAACGCCGCGGGTGGTGCGGACGACGCCGACGTCGAAGAGGGTGTGCATGATGGTGCCCAGGAGTTTGCCCGGACCGATCGGAGCGCTGGCGGGGACGCGGTTTTGGCGGTCGGATTGGCCGATGACTTGGCCCATGCGCAGGCCGCCGCCGAAGA
>JBAXFO010001196.1:0-1521 GCA_037139885.1 Planctomycetota bacterium | reverse complement strand
GTATTACGGCGGTCTCGCCACCAAGATTCATGGCGACGTCATCCCGGTGCCCGACAATGCCATGAGCCTGGCGCTGCGCGAGCCGATCGGCGTGGCCGGGCTCATCGTGCCGTGGAACTACCCGCTGCTGATGGCGGCGTGGAAGCTCGCGCCCGCGATCTGCGCCGGCTGCACCGCGGTGCTCAAGCCGGCGGAACAAACGCCGCTGTCGGCGCTGGCGCTGGCGTCCAGCTTCAACGACGCGGGACTGCCGCCGGGCGTCGTGAACGTTCTCACCGGCCTCGGCGAGCATGCCGGCGCGGGGCTCGTCGAGCATGCGGGCGTCGACAAAATTGCGTTCACCGGAAGCAACGAGGTCGGCAAGACGATCATGCGGGGCGCCGCGGGCACGCTGAAAAAGATCTCGTTGGAACTGGGCGGCAAGTCGCCGAACATTTTCTTCGCCGACTCGGATTTCGAAATCGCCGTCGAGGGCGCGCTCTTCGGCGTCTTCTTCAACCAGGGCGAAATCTGCTCCGCTGGGAGCCGCATTCTCGTGCAGCGGTCGATCTACAAGAAATTCGTCGAAGCGATGGTGGAAAAGGCGAAAACGATCAAGCTCGGCCCCGGCATGGATCGCGACACGAAGATGGGTCCGGTGATTAGCGCCGAGCACTTCGAACGCGTGCGGCGGTATCAGGAAATCGGCAAAGGCGAAGCGACGCTCGCCCTGGGCGGCAGCTTTGCGACCGGCCCCGGCCTCGAACGCGGCTACTTCATCCAGCCGACGATTTTTTCGGACGTCTCGAACAACGCCCGCATCGCACGCGAGGAAATTTTTGGGCCGGTCGCCAGCGTCATTCCGTTCGACGATGAGAAAGACGCGATGACGATTGCGAACGACACGTACTACGGCCTCGCCGCAGCCGTTTGGACCCGCGACATCTTCCGCGCCATGCGCGTCGTCAAGAACCTGCGGGCCGGCATCGTGTGGGTCAACCACATGCAGCCGACCTACGTCGAAGCGCCCTGGGGCGGCTACAAGCAGAGCGGCATCGGGCGCGAGCTGGGCAAGTGGGGCGTCGAGGAGTATCTCAACGTCAAGCAGGTCTACATCAACCTCAGCGAGCACCCTATCGGCTGGTACTAGCGTCCTACGAACAAGGAGACTTATGAACTACTACGGCGGCAAAGATCTGGCGGCGTCCTTTCGCACGGTTCGCGGCAACACGCTGAAACTGGCGGCGGACATCCCGGAAGACAAATACAATTTTCGCGCCTCGCCTGAAACGAAGACCGTCGGACAACTGCTCGTGCACATCGCGCTCAGCCCGCGGTTCGCGCGCCAGATCCACGGCGGCAAGGTGACCGACCTCAAGACCGTGAATTTCGGCGAGCTGATGCAGACGTTCGGCGCCGAGGAAGCGAAGCCGCGCAACAAGGCGGAAATCGTGTCGTTCCTTACGACCGAAGGCGACGCGTTCGCCGCGTACCTCGATGGCCTGTCCGATGACTTTCTCGCCGAGAAGGTGACGATGATGC
>JBAXFO010001195.1:0-1521 GCA_037139885.1 Planctomycetota bacterium | reverse complement strand
CGATGAGGCCGGTGATGCCCGGAACCGCCGTGATAGTGCGGGCGGCGATTTCGAGGATCGGCAGCGGGGCGGCTTCGCTGCGGAGAATTCGCAAGATGTTGTATTGCGAGGGCGTCAGAGCGAAGTCGCGGAACAGGCGTTCGGCATGAATCTGCAAACGGTCGCCGGTGCGGAGAATGCTGAGATACAACTCCTCCTCGATCGAGGCGAAGGCGGTCTTTTTTTGGATCTCGTCCTGGAGGCGGCTTGGCATGCCAATAGTTTACGCGTCGATCATTGGCGTGGTCAATGCCTGCATCGATCATTCCTCGAGCGGCAGCACATCGACAGAGACGGCGACGCTATGCGTCCCGCCTCCCAGGATGATGCCGCGAAGGGGGCTGACATCGTCGTAATCGCGCCCCCAGGCGAGCAGAATGTGCCGGTCCGACGGGGGGACGTTGTTGGTCGGGTCGACGTCCAGCCAACCGAAATCGGGGCAGAAGACCTGGACCCAGGCATGCGAGGCGTCGGCCCCGACGAGGCGTTCTTGCCCCGCGGGCGGCTTGGTTTCCAGATAGCCGCTGACATAGCGGGCGGCGAGGCCGATCGAGCGCAGACAGGCGATTTGCAAATGGGCGAAATCTTGGCAGACGCCTCGCTTGCGGGCGAACATTTCGTGCAAAGGCGTCGCGATCGTGGTGGCGCGAGGGTCGTATTTGAAATCGTGATGAATACGGCTCATCAGATCGAGCACGCCCGCCCAGAGCGAACGCTTGGCGGGAAACGACGGGCGGGCATAGTCGGCCCAGGTCGCGCCGCGGCGCACGAACGGCGAATCGAATGTGTATTGATAAGCGTCGAGCACTTCGGGGCGGCGTACGGTCTTCAAATGCTGGACGACGTCTTCCCAGGCCGGCGTCTGCTCCGCCTGCGGAAACATCGCGCTGAGCACTTGCACGCGATGATGCGACGTCACCGAAAGTTGTTTGTGCGGCTCCTGGATCGTGAAAAAATGGACGACGTTGCCGAAATAATCGACGTGCCGATCGAGCACGGCCGGTTCGGGTTGGATCCAAAGATCCTCCTGAAACGGCATCTGCCGGCCGAACGCTCGCGGCGTGAGCAGGGCGCAATTATGACACAGAGCGACCGCGTCGCTATAGCGATATGTCGTGATGTGTTTGATGCGATACTTCATATCGGCCTTGATCCCCGCGAACGAGCGTCATTTTCCCGCCAGGTGCCTCGACACTTGCAGATGGCTGAGGAAGTGGTTGCTGATCGCATCGGAGAGACTGGGGATTTCGTCTTCGAGGTACGTCAGCAGATCTTCCAGCTGGCTGCGGGCGCCGTCTTCGTCGGGCTGGGACAGTTTTTGGATGTCGGCCAGTTGCACGGCCGTGACCAGGGCGAGAGCGATGCGTTCTTCATCGGGACGCAGGGCGCTGCCGCTGCGGGGCAATTGTTCCACGTCGACCTTCAGGCGCAGGAGCTGCGATACGAGCGAACGAGGGTTGCTCTCGTCCGCGAGAATCAAGT
>JBAXFO010001194.1:0-1527 GCA_037139885.1 Planctomycetota bacterium | reverse complement strand
GATTTCCTCGGCGACGGTGACGCCGTCCTTGGTGACGGTCGGGCTGCCCCAACCTTTGTCGATGACGGCATTGCGCCCGCGCGGGCCAAGGGTGCTGCGGACGGCCCGGGCCAATTTGCTCACTCCGGCGAGCAATTTCTGGCGAGCGTCATCACTATAGGAAAGCTGTTTCGCGCCCATTCAACGTTCTCCTTTACCATGAAAACCGAAAGCCAACATGTGTTCGCTTGAATGCTCCAGGGAATCCCCGCATCAGGGGCTTCAACCTTTGGGATGCCGAGGCTTATGCAAGGGATGTGCCAGAAAAATGGAATCGCGTAATATGTGAATGGGACGATGGTTAGGAAAAGCGATGATTCGCGGGATATCGCCGCGACCCTGCCAAACTGACAGGGGAGGGACGGGGCACGGTCAAATTGTCATGAATCATCGAAGAGCCTAACAAACAGATCCTGTCGGCGCTTTGCATCGCGTCGCGGCTAACCGTATTGCCAGCATAGAAGGGGATTGTCAGCTTTCCGCAGAGTCTCAGTGGCGAAGGCGGCGGATCTCTTCTTCGAGGGCGTCGGCGCGCTGTCGTTCCGCTTCCGCTCGGCGAGACTCCGCATCAGCGCGGCGGGACTCCACATCAGCCCGGCGAGACTCGGCATCGGCGCGATCCGCCTCGAAATCCGCTCGCAGCGCTTCCGCTTCCGTACGTTCCATCGCATTCGGAATCAATTCGCCATTGGCGTCGAACAGACGCAAGTAAACATCGGTCTTGCCCAAATACTCGCCCTGCCATTGTCCCAGCGACATACCGAGTTGTTCCGACCACATCCGGCCTTCCTCATTGGGCTCGATCGATTGATAGCGTCCCGACTCATTGAGCCGCCAGCCCCAGAGGCGCCGTTCGGGCCAATCGAAAATGAAGTACTCGTTGGTTTGCAGATCGCGTTCATAGACATCTTTTTTGACGCCGAAATCTTTGCTGAAGGTGCTCGGCGACGTGAGTTCGACGATGACGTTCGGTTTCTTGCCGCCCTCGTCCCAGGTCGCCCAATAAGGTCTCGGCGGATTGAGATGCGAATCGCGGACGAAAAAGATGTCGGGGCCGCGAAATTGGTTGTTGCGGGCCTTCTGCGGATCGAAGTAAATGAACATGTTGCCGCCGACGAAGAAGTCTTCGCGGGGCTTGAACGCCAAAGTCACGAGCTCGACGAACAGCGAAATCTCGAGGCGATGCCAATCCGTTTCCAAGGGGATGCCGTCCTCGCTCGGAAGTTCAAAAGGAGTCCCCAGAACATCGTAAGTGGTGATATCCGGAACGGGAAGCGGTAAGGTCGCCATGTCGGACTCCGGTTGTCGTTCCCACCGAAACGACGGTATCGTAACATTCACGTCAGCGAATTTCAATAACCGCCGTGGGGCGGCAAGTCAATTCACTTGCCCCTACCAGACCGGCAAGTTGATCAACTCGCCGCCTGTTCGCAATCGCTCGGTTGGCGCGCTCGTGGAACACCCGTGCGGTCCCTTATATGATAGGGT
>JBAXFO010001193.1:0-1530 GCA_037139885.1 Planctomycetota bacterium | reverse complement strand
CCCACGCCCGAGTCACCGAAGTCAGCTACTCCGAGGGCAACAGGTCCAAAGATCAATCGTCCCGAGATCGAATTCCCCAAGGTGGAAGCTCCGTCCGCGCCGATTCCCAAAACGGTCGTTTCGAAGGCAGACACGAACCAAAATGTCGTTCCCGCACGTAAGGCGCTTAAAGATCTCTTCGCGGAGCTGGCGCCATCGGTGCCCATGGTGTTGGCCGGCGATGGGAGTGGATCGGGGTTCTTAGTTCTGCGAGACAATCGGTACTTGGTTGTCACCAATCGCCACGTTGTCGAGAAAGCCCGCAACGGCGTCGAGGTCCATTTCTTTCCCAAGAACGGACCAGGCGCTCAAGAGAGACTCGTGATCCGGTCCGACGAAGCCAAAGTCACGGCCATCCACCGGTCTGTGGACTTGGCCTTAATCGACGTGACGCTGGCCGCGAACAAGATCTTGGCACACGGAATCGAACCGGTACGCCTTGCTCCCAAGAACCACGTCAGCGCCATCGGAGAAGATGTTTTCGCCATCGGCCACCCCGGCGGCGACCGATCGACCGGCATCTTGACGCGCAGCCTCGCGAACGGCATCGTCTCCGCCGTCAATCGCAAAAACGAGTTCTTTCGCGGCACGTTTTCTCAGGTCACTATCCCAATCAATCCCGGCAACAGCGGCGGCCCGATCTTCGATTTCGAAGGCAATGTCGTGGCCATGGCGACGTTCATCATTCGCAAAGGCCAGGATCAGCGCACTTTGGAGGGCCTGAACTTCGGACTCGAACTGTCGTTTCTCCACGATCTGCTTCAAGATGCAAGTCAATCGCTGAATGCCACCGAGATTGCCGGGCTCGCTAATCCCAACGTCATCGTCGGCGGACGCGACCTCATCGCCGTTCGCGGGGCTCTGCTCGCGACCGACCCGTTCGACCCCATCGCGGGCGCCAATTGCCATCACCGCGTTCATACCTGCACGATGTCGGCCGGCCGCCTCTATCAAATCGATCTGTCGAGCGATTGGGACAATTTTCTCCGCCTGGAAGATTCGGCCCGCCGCAATCTTCGCGAAGACGACGACAGCGGCGGCAACCTCAACGCCCGCATCCTCTTCTTTCCCGATCGAACGGGCGACTACCGAATTATCGTCACATCGTTCCGGCCGAACGCGCGCGGAGCGTATTTCTTGCGGGTGCAAGAGAAGTAGGGAAATAGTCGTTCCTGGTCTTTGTTCCCCGCATCACACATGAGACGCCGTCGTGACCGCATACTACGTTCGCCTGAAAGGAAAGGTCTGGGGCCCGTTCTCCTTCGACCACTTGAAATCGATGCAAGGCCAGGGACGGCTCAGTGCGTTTCACGAAGTTTCCCAAGACCGGGTTACGTGGACGCCGGTTTCGTCGGTGCCGGAATTGGCCCCGCCCAAGCCCGCTCCGCCGCCACCGGTTCTCGCCGAAGCCGTCGCCGTGCATCGAGCCGTTCCCGTGGCGGCGCAACCGCGGCATAACACGTACGACGATCCAGAGCCCGCAGCGCCCGC
>JBAXFO010001192.1:0-1531 GCA_037139885.1 Planctomycetota bacterium | reverse complement strand
AACGTTCGAGAATCAGCCACACTTGTCGGCCGTCGGATAGAACGTGATGATCGTGGGAATGGGGGTACGCCATCGCAATCTCGATGGGAAAGCTACCCATAAGATGTCGCCTGCGCGATGTTGGCTTGCAGAATCGAGATTGCCACGCTGCCGGCTGCCCGCCTGCGGAATGGTCATCCTTGAGAATCCTGATCCGACCGAATCGAACAATGCACCCGATCGGGCTTCATCCCATAACACTCCCCCCGATTCGGTACCGTCGACATGGTCACTCATCTCGAATTATCCAGGCCGCTGGCGGTCATCGATTTGGAAACCACGGGGACGGATACCAAGGACGCCCGCATCGTTGAAATCAGCGTGCTCCGGGTGCTACCCTCGGGCGCGAGGGACCATCGGACTCGTCGCCTCAACCCGGGCATCCCGATTCCTCCCGAGGCGACCGCGATTCACGGCATCCGCGACGAGGATGTGGCCAACGAACCCTCGTTCGCCGACAAGGCGAAGGGATTGATCCAACTCCTCGACGGCTGTGACCTGTGCGGGTTCAACCTGAAGCGGTTCGATCTGCGCGTTCTCTACTGCGAATTTCAGCGCGCCGGGATCACGTTCGACATGGAGGGCCGCGCAATCGTCGATCCGATGGAGATGTTTCACCAGTTGGAACCCCGCCATCTCGCCGCGGCGGTTCGGTTCTACCTCGGCCGTGACCACGAGAATGCCCACTCCGCAGCGGCGGACACCTTGGCCACCCTGGACGTACTCGATGCCATCGTGGGCCGTTATCCCGATCTGCCCCGGACCCCCTCCGATCTCCACGAGCGGTTCCGCGACCCGACGGCGGTCGATTCCAGCGGCTTCTTCACTCGCGTCGAGGGCGAGATTCGCTTTGCCAACGGGAAACACAGGGGGCAACAGCTCGACTCTGTGGCAGCACGCGACCCGAGTTATCTGCATTGGGTCCTGGGCCAGGATTTCTTTGCGGATACGAAAGCGATCGTGACGGAAGCGTTGGATCGAGCCGCCCGAGCGTAAGAGATCATGCTCGTCATTCGTCCCTCCCCCGGGGAATTTCCATGGACCGCCGCACGTTTCTCGCCGCATCCCTGGTCACGCCGTTCGCCGTTACCGCACGGGCTGAGGCTCGGGTATCGCGGTTGCTGTACGTCGTTTGCCCCGGCATCCGCGACTACCCGGAGTTCGGCGGTGCCGGCATCCTGGTGTTCGACATTGACGCCGGCCACAAGTTCGTCCAACGGATCCCCACCGACGCGAGCAAAGTCGCCAAGCCGCGGAACATCAAGGGCGTCGTCGCCAACGCGATCACCAAGAAGCTCCATTTCACCACTCCGGAATCGCTTTACTGCGTCGATCTGGTGAGCGAGAAGACCGATTGGGTCAAGGAACTGCCGCAGGGGTGCGACCGGCTCGCGGGCACGCCCGACGGGAAGACGCTGTTCGTGCCGTCGTTCGAGAAAGACATCTGGAATGTCGTCGATGCCGCGAGCGGCAAGGTGACGACCGACATCGA
>JBAXFO010001191.1:0-1534 GCA_037139885.1 Planctomycetota bacterium | reverse complement strand
CGACGTGGTACGAGGCCTCCAAAACGACGTTGGAGAAACTCCGCAAAGCGAAAGTGCCTCCGCAAGTCGTCAATAATTTGAAGCCGCTGGCTGCCCGTGGGCCGCTCGACGAAGACACTTTTATGCAATCGCTGAAAGAGAGTCTCGACGCGGAACTATTGAAAGCCCACCGCGAAACGATCCTCGCAGCGGTCGAGAAATCCACGGAACCGTGGGAAGGGACCATGGCGGTCGCCATGCAGGCCGCCCTGTGTTCGCCGAGCTTCCTTTTTCGTGCCGAACTTGAGTCGAAGACGGCAGGCAAGGAACCGCAACCGATCGACGATTACGCACTCGCCTCCCGGCTCTCGTATTTCATCTGGAGTTCGATGCCCGATTCCGAACTCCTCGAACTGGCAGCGAAAAAACAACTCCATTCAAACATTCCCGGGCAGGTCAAACGGATGCTCGCCGATCCGCGGTCGCGAGCGCTCTTCGAGAATTTCGCCGAGCAGTGGCTCGAACTTCGCGCCTTGAAGCATGTCCAGCCGGATCCCAAGGCGCTGAACATCAACGGTGATGACTTTCGCAGACTTCGCGACGACATGCTTACCGAGACGCGGCTCTTTTTCGAGGCAATCCTCCGCGAAGACCGTAGCATTCTCGACCTGATCGACGGGAAATTCACATACCTCAACTCGCCGTTGGCCAACCACTACCGGATCAAAGACACTAACGGGAATTCTTACAACACAAAAGAGGTGAATCCTCCCGGTAAGCCCATCACCGGCCGCGAATTCGTGCGCGTGAGTTTGGAAAATACTCCACGAGGCGGGATTCTTACCCATGGCAGCGTGCTCACGATCACCTCGATGCCGGCGCGTACGTCGATCCCCAAGCGGGGCGCCTGGGTGCTTGAGCGAATTCTCGGCACCCCACCCCCGCCGCCGCCAGCAATGGTGCCGGAACTGGAAAAACAGGATGACGTAAAAGACAAGAAAGCCGTCCTCTCGCTTCGGAAGAAACTGGAACGGCACCGAGTCGAGTCCGCCTGCGCCGGCTGTCATGCCCGCATGGATCCCATCGGCTTCGCCTTCGAGAACTTCGACGCGATTGGCCGGTTCCGTGATCGGGAGAATAACGCCCCGATCGACGTCAGCGGTGAGTTGCCCGGCGGCGTGAAATTCAACAGCCCTGAAGGATTGAAGGCGATTCTGCTCGCGAAGAAGGAGCTTTTCGCTCGCTGTCTGACCGAAAAGCTGCTGACATATGCGATCGGCCGAAGTGTGGAATACTACGACAAACGTAGTGTCGATTCCATTTTGGTATCGCTGGAAAAGAATGATTACCGAATCGCCGCTCTCATCGCGGGCATCGTACAAAGCGAACCGTTCCGTTTGCGTCGAGGAAAGGACCAAGGACAATGAACCAGTTTTTATCACGTCGAACGGTGTTGCGTGGCATCGGAGCCGGACTCGCTCTTCCCTGGCTGGAACGCCAGATCGTCCCCGGGTGTTTCATTCCTGAATTCGGCA
The DNA here is from genome assembly GCA_037139885.1 of Planctomycetota bacterium. Classification (GTDB taxonomy): domain Bacteria; phylum Planctomycetota; class Planctomycetia; order Gemmatales; family Gemmataceae; genus JAIEPT01. The sequence continues at coordinate 20 of JBAXFO010001191.1, read as the reverse complement.
TTATGCCATGGCCAACGGAG
>JBAXFO010001190.1:0-1535 GCA_037139885.1 Planctomycetota bacterium | reverse complement strand
GTGTGTTTCGATCCGCGGTATCTCGGCAACCCTCTCGTCTTCTGCGGCACCGTCGGCATTTTGCCCAAAGACAAGTGCTTCAAGGCCGGCAAAGCGGGCGACCTGATCGTCGCTCTCGGCGGCCGCACGGGGCGCGACGGCATTCACGGCGCCACCTTTTCCTCCATTGAACTGACCAGCGAATCGGAGAAAGTCTCCGGCGGCGCCGTGCAGATCGGCAACGCCATCACCGAGAAGAAACTTCTCGATGTCTTGCTCACCGCCCGCGACCGGAACCTTTACAGTTCCGTCACCGATTGCGGCGCCGGCGGCTTTAGCTCCGCAGTCGGCGAGATGGGCGAGAAGATCGGGGCCGTCGTTCACCTCGACAAGGCGCCGCTCAAATACCAGGGACTTTCGTATACGGAAATCTGGATCTCCGAGGCTCAGGAGCGAATGGTTTTGGCCGTGCCGCCGGAGACGTGGGAGGCGCTCCGCGATCTGTGCGCCAGCGAGGATGTTGAAGCCACCGTGCTCGGTTCGTTCGAAGCGACGGGCAAGCTGCAACTCTTTTACGCCGGCGAACAGGTCGCCGATCTCGACATGCGATTCCTCCACGATGGCCGGCCCGATGTCGTTCGGCAAGCGACATGGACGAGCCCTCCGCCCGCCGCGAACAATTCGTCGGCGCTTGCGCAACCGCTTGACGCCACGCTCAAAGCCCTGCTCGGCTCGCTCAATATTTGCAGCAAAGAATGGATCATCCGCCAGTACGATCATGAAGTGCAAGGCGGATCGGCGATCAAGCCGCTCGTGGGAGCCGCGAACGATGGCCCGGGAGACGCTTCGGTCGTCATGCCCGTGCAAGGGTCGTGGGCCGGGCTCGCCATCGGTTGCGGGCTGAATCCGCATTACGGCGATCTCGATCCGTACCGTATGGCGTGTCTGGCGATCGACGAGGCGGTGCGGAACGTCGTCTGCGTCGGCGCGGATCCCGCCCGCATCGCTCTGCTCGACAACTTCTGCTGGGGCAACACCGATCGGCCGGAAGTTTTGGGTTCGCTCGTCCGCGCCGCTCAGGCCTGCCGCGATGCAAGCCTGGCGTTCAAGATGCCGTTCATTTCGGGCAAAGACAGCCTCAACAACGAATTCCGCCATGCCGGGCAGTTGATCGTCATCCCGCCGACGCTGCTCATCAGCGCCATGGGGCAAATTCCCGATGTGCGCCGCTGCGTAACCATGGACCTCAAAGAGGCGGGCAACGCGCTCGTTCTCATCGGCGTCACGCATCCGGAGCTGGGCGGCTCGCATTATCACCTCGTGACGGAGCAAACCGGCGGCGAGGCGCCGAGCGTCGATCTCGCGTTTGCGCCGAAGGTTTATGCGAAGGTGTACGAGGCGATTCGGGCGGGGTTGGTGCGGAGTTGCCATGACCTCAGCGAAGGCGGGCTTGCCGTCGCGGTCGCCGAGATGGCGTTTGCGGGAGAAGTGGGGGCGGATGTCACGGATTTGCGTTCGGTGAGCGCCGTTTCGGAAACGATCGCTCTGTTCAGCGA
>JBAXFO010001189.1:0-1537 GCA_037139885.1 Planctomycetota bacterium | reverse complement strand
CCAGTATCCCGGCCTGCGCGAGCGACTGTGCGCGGGAGCGAATCTTCGCCCTGGTTTGTCGGCTGTCGTCGATGGCGGCGTCGCCCGGCTCGGCATGGACGAACCGATCGGCGCGGCGAGCGAAGTCCATTTCGTGCACGCGATCGGCGGCGGACTCGTGTATCTTAGAATGTGAGGATTTCCCCGAGCCGAGCTGAGTTGCGAATTTAGACCGATGAATCCGTCCGCCCCCAATGACCGCTGGCACGAACTCGCGAACCGCCTCCAGAAGGCCTGGCAGACGCACCGCGACGATCCGCACGCCGTCGACCTCGACGCCTTCCTTCCCCCCGCCGGCGATCCGGAGCGCGTCGCGGCTTTGGCGCGGCTCATTCCCATCGATCTGGCGGCTCGCTGGCAGGGGGGCGTCCCCGTCAGCCTGGAAGACTATATCCAACGTTTTCCCGAGATCGGCCCGCTCGATCAAGTCGACCCCAAGCTCATCGCCGACGAATACCGCATCCGCGCCGAGTATGGCGTCATCTCGCCGCACAGCGTGCTCAAACAGCGTTTCCCGCGGCAGTTCACCGTCGTCGAGAAACTCATCCGCTCGGATTCGAGCATCGACTCGGCCCAGACCGTCATGCCGGCGGCGCAGGCGGCCTTGATGTTGACGAAGGACGTCATCGTCGGCGATCACTACCGCCTCAACCACATTCTCGGCCGCGGCGGCTTCGGCGAAGTTTGGCATTCGACCGATCTACGCGGCAACATCGACAAGGCGATCAAAGTCCTCACGCAATCCGCCGACTCCGAAGAGGCTCAGAAAGAGTTCGAATCGCTCAACATCATCAAGAAGATCAATCACCCATATTTATTACGTACGGAAAGTTACTTTGTCGAGAAAGGCCGCCTGTTCATCGTCATGGAGCTCGCCGACGACACGCTGCGCGGCGTGCTCAAAAAATCGCAGACCGAATCGCGCACCGGCATCCGCGTCGACGATCTGCTCGTCAACATGAAGCATGCGGCCGAGGGGCTCGATTTTTTACACAAGCAAGGCATCTTGCATCGCGACATCAAGCCCGAGAATATCTTGATCGTCGGCGATTTCGGCAAGGTCGCGGATTTCGGCCTGGCGAAGGAGGCGCTCAACAAACAATCGACTCAGGCCGATTACGCGGGCACGGTGGTGTATAGCGCTCCGGAAACCTGGGATGGCCGGGTGACCACGCGCAGCGATCAATACAGCCTCGCCGCCACGTATTTCGAATTGCGAACGGGCCGCATTCTCTTCAGCGGCAAAACGTTTCAGGAGGTCTTCCGTAAGCACATGGAGGGCCGGCCCAATCTCGATCCGCTCCCCGACATCGAACAAGACGTCATCCGCAAGGCGCTCTCGAAAAAGCCCGAAGACCGTTATCCGACGTGCGCCGCGTTCGTGAGCGCGCTGGAGAATGCCGTCCTCGCTTCGGGGAGCAAGGTTATCGCCAGTCATCCGCCCCTCGATCCCGCTCCTGGCACCCGTAAGAAGCCGGGCAAATCGACCCACGAGAAC
>JBAXFO010001188.1:0-1539 GCA_037139885.1 Planctomycetota bacterium | reverse complement strand
CGGCTTCGGCGGCGTCGTCGGCGGCGGTGGGTTTCATGGTCTTGCGGTTGACGAGGGCGATGTAGGCGACGGAGATCATGCGGCCGCGGGGGTCGCGGGTGGGGGCGTCGTAGACGCCGAGCATGGTGAGTTTGCGGGTGGCTAGGCCCGTTTCTTCTTGCAGTTCGCGGCGGGCGGATTCTTCGAGGGTTTCGTTCATCTCGATGAAGCCGCCCGGGAGCGCCCAGCAGCCGGCGTAGGGGGCGCGGCCACGGCGAATGAGCAGCACGTGATGCGGCTCTTGGGTGGAGATCAGGACGAGGTCGACGGTGACGGCGGGGCGCGGGTAGTCGTAGGTGAATGTTTTCGCCATCGTCATTCCCCGAGTCGGAAGAGTTTGAAGAGCGCGTCGCGCAGCGATAGGCTCGTCGGGTCGTGTTGTTCTTCGGTGAGGGCGGTGATGGGGCCGTGGAGTAGTTGGTTTTGCAGAAGGCGGAAGGCGCCCTCGATATAGTCCTTGTCGGCCTTGTCGAGCTTGCCGTTGAGTTTGGCCATCAGTTGCGTGACGATCGCCTTGCGGCGGGCTTCGAATTCTTGGGTGAGTTTGCCGATGATGGGGCCGTTGCGGCGGCGGGTCCAGTCGGATTGGAAGCGGGCGACTTCGGTTTCGATGATCGATTCGGCGGAGGTCACGTGTTTTTGGCGCTCGGCCAGGGTCTGCTCGCGGATGCGCTGGAGATCGTCGATGTTGAAGATGCAGGCGCGGTCGCCGTCGTGGATGCGGGGATCGAAATCGCGCGGCACGGCGATGTCGAGGATGACCATGGCGCCGCCGCTGCGGCGGGCGAGAATGTCGTTGAAGCGCCGCCGCATCATGATCGGCTCGGGGGCCCCGGTCGTGCTCAGGACGATGTCGGCGACGACGAGTGCGTCGTCGAGTTCGGCCCAGGGAACCGCCACGCCGCCGCAGCCTTGAGCGACGGCGAGGGCTTTTTCGGGGCTGCGGTTGGTGACGAGGATCTTCTTGGGTTTCAAGTCTTTCAGGTGCCGGAGCGTGAGTTCGCCCATTTTGCCGGCGCCGATGACGAGAATGGTTTTGTCGCCGAAATGATCGAACACCTGGCGGACATAATCGACGGCCACGCTCGACACGGAAACATGCCCGCGCGAGATGCCGGTCTCGGTGCGCACGCGTTTGGCGACGGCGCTGGCTTGTTGAAAGAGCGAATGCAGGAGCGGTCCGGCGGTCGCTTGTTCTTTGGCGAGGTCGTAGCCGCGGCGCACTTGCCCGGCAATCTGACCTTCGCCGACGATGAGACTGTCGAGGCTGCTGGTGACGCGAAAGAGATGGCGAATCGCATCGGCCTGTTTGCGTTCGTAGAGACAACTGCGAACTTGCGCGACGGGGAGTTTTTGAAACTCAGCGAGGAATTCGGCGAGCAGATCGATATCGGGCAAGCCGATGGCGTTGGGCCGGGCGAGATACATTTCGACGCGATTGCACGTGCTCAAAATCACGGCTTCGACGTCGTACCGGCTATCGAGTTCGCGCAGGGCGAG
>JBAXFO010001187.1:0-1539 GCA_037139885.1 Planctomycetota bacterium | reverse complement strand
CGACGCCTTTGCAAGCGCACTTTCACATCCCCAAGTTTACCCGAATCGGGGACGACAACCGAACGATGTTGCGAGTGCGGCATTTGCGTGGCGATGCTGCTGCGAAGATCGAGCATGAGGAAAAGACGGCATCGGGCAAGGCGTTGCGGGAGTGGGGGACGCTTTTGGCAGCATCGATTGCCGCTATCGCTGGCATCGCTCAGATGTTCCTGCATTCCAAGTGAGGGAAATCGAAGGTGTCAGAACCAATTGATTCTGCATGCCGCCCGAATATTCCGCACCCAATGCAATTGAAAATTACGACCCTGTTTGCCAAGATGACCGGAGTTAATTCACTCATCAAGGTTTGTCGCGCATGAAAAGCCTGGATCTCGATTGGCCCACGATCGATGCATGGCTCAAGAAGATTTCCGGATTCGATCCCAAGGCCGTCCAGCCCTATTTCCAGGAAGGCCAACTCAAAAAGGGAATCCATTTCTTCCTCATTGAGTACGATCCCGGCGAAATCATCATGGCCAAAGGGACCACGAGCGATTTCGCGGCCCTTCATCTGCAAGGCATCGTCCGCGTTTTGAACGTCGCTCCGAAATCGACTCCCCAACGGGCCGGCTGCTGGACCAACCCCGCGCTGCGCCGTCTTGAAAATATCGTACTCAATCCGCCGCTCCTTACGCCCGTCTTCACGAGCGGCAACGCGATCTCGTTCACCGCCGGGACCGCAGGTGAGTTTTCATTCACCGTGTGGGGGTTGCCCCCCGTCACGTTCCGCATCGAGAAAACGGACGAGCAGACCGGTCTGCCGCCGTTTGTGAAATTCGAACGCGACACCTTGGTGTTGAACGCGAAGACGGCGGCGCCGGGCGAGTTTCGCTTCACCGTCATCGCGTCGAACGGCACGGGATCCGCCAGGCAAGACATCACAATGACCGTGCATCCCGCCGACAAACCCGGGGAGCAGCCGCCGCCGCCGACGCGCACGGGCAGTCCGCTCGGCTTCTTGCGGCCGGTCTATCGCGCGTTGCCGTCGTTGCCGTTGGGGCTCATACGCTTCGCCGATTTCTGGTTGCCGCCGGGCGCGAGCGATCGTGTGCGCCGGCACATCGCCGCCGTCTTTCGCGGCCAATCGCTCCGAGCCGATCGCCCCGAACGCGAGGTTTCGCGTCCGACTCAGGCCGCGAAGGTTGAAGACGCCGCCGAGGGCTTTGCGATTTCGACGCGCGATGCCGCCGGCAACGAATTGCCGATCGAAGACCGCTTCATGGGCATCACGGGCACGCTCTGGAACCAGGGCCGTTCGGTCACGCTCGCCGCCGCCAACGATGGCGAGGAAAAGTGCCGGATGTTGCTGATCAAGCGGAAGGCCTTTCAAGAGATCATCAAGAAATGCCCCGCGTTTTACGAACGCAAGATGGTCGAGTTCGTCAACAACACGTTGCCGACGATCCTCTCGAAAAACCGCCTCTTCCGCGAACGCGTCTTCGCCAGCGACGTGCGCGATTGGGGCAAACTCCTTCGCGGCCTTCAGGGGCAAACGAGCGC
>JBAXFO010001186.1:0-1541 GCA_037139885.1 Planctomycetota bacterium | reverse complement strand
TCGCGCGGGAATTCTAATTGTCGCTGAAGTGGAAGGATGGTTGTCGCCGATCAGGCTGGTGTTTGTCGAACTCAGCCTGGGCGGTCTTGACGGCCAGCGTGAAGTCATCGTCATCGAGGGCGGGATTCAGGACTTCGTGGCCGTGGTCCTTCAGGTACGTCGGCTTGACGCCACCGGGGACCGAATGCCAGCCGTGGAGGAAGAGGATGGTCATGGGGTCGGAACCTTGATCCCTTACTGCTTGTATCCAATCTGCCGCAGGAAATCCTTCCTCCACTTGATGTCGCCCTCGTCCTCGACACCCTTCGGCGAGAATCCATCCACCACACCGAGAATGCCACGCCCCTGATCCATCTCGGCCAGCACCACTTCGGTCGGGTTGGCGGTCGCACAGAATATACGGCAGACCTCCGGGACCATCTTCAGGCTTTCAGGACATTGAGCGGGAAGAAGCCGTCCCCCAGGAAGACGATGAAGGAATGTCCCGCTCCAATGGCAGCGGCGTTCTTCTTCGCCAGTTCGGTCATCGCCGGGTCCGTGCCGGACCAACGGACGAGGCACTTGCCCGACGCTTCGCAGAAGGCCAGCCCGAACTTGATCCCAGGAACGGCAGTGACCAGGGCCTCGTGGATGTCCTCGACCGACTTGATGAAATGGGTCTGGCCCAGGATGAAGTTCGTGTCGTCGGGCTTGTCGATCTTTACGGTGATGAGTTGCATGGCTGGTCACTCCCTGCTTGGTTCATCCTTCTTGACTCGCTTCCAGTCGTATTTCGTCTTGCCGTTCTTGTCGAGCAGCAAGAGCCGTTCCTCCGTGAGTTCCAGAAGCGTGTCCTCGGCGGTATCGCCCATCGTGTTGAGGATCAGATTCACTTTGTCGGCGGGTTCGCCTCCCACCGTCCTCTTCGTCAGCGTCTTGCCGTCCATCAACCACTTCATGTCGAATCGAAGTTTGGAGGCGAAAAGAAACGCTTGCACGCCACTGAGTTCCACGACCATCGTGCCGCTGCCATCGTCGTTCAAGGTCATTGTTCGTTTGCCTTGGTAGTCGTCCTGCCAAACGCCCAGCAGCTTGCGGCGGGCTTTCTCCTCCTCGGTTTCTGGCTTCGCACCGTCCTTGAATTTCGCAGGGAGCGTGGCGTCGGCGATTCCGTCGTTTTGCGAGGGAGGCGTCGTCAACTTCCAATAAGCGATCCCACCGGCGAGAAGCGCCAGCATCAGAACCAGCAGAAGAATTCGTTTCAACTTCATCGTGCGTTCTTCGGTAGTTCGGTTCATTCCTCCAAGACGCTCACGGCGTAAAGCACGGATCACTTCTTGACCTTCGCCAAGCGATACGCCTTGTAATACGCCTTCATGCAGAGGCTACACCAGGACCGGCGCAAGACTCGCCCATGAGCCTTCATCAGCGAGAAATCGGCTTCGTCCTTCTCTTTCTTGCATTTCGTGCAGGTCTTTTTCATTGGTTGGCTCTCTTGTTCGACGCCTTCTTGCACGACTATTCGTAATCCATCGAAAATGATGCAAGCCGCTTCCGCTCAT
>JBAXFO010001185.1:0-1543 GCA_037139885.1 Planctomycetota bacterium | reverse complement strand
GATAAAACACGCCGACCAGCAAGACGATATTGGGCGTTCCCGGGATCCAGGCGCCGCGGCCCAGGCTCGTGAACGAATCGGCCGCAACCCGAATCGAATGACCATCCGCGATCTTGAACGCCAACCCGCGCACGATCCACATCATGCCCAGCGTCGCGATGAACGGCGGCAGACGGAACACCGTGATGAGAATGCCAGTCACCAAACCCAGCGCCGCGCACGCAAGCACGGCCGCGCCGCAACACGCCAGCATGGTGAGCGGCGTGGCCTCGGCGTCGCCCCCATAATCGCGAATCAGCAGCGCCGCAAACACCGCCGAAAACGCCAGCAGACTGCCGACCGAAAGATCGATACCTCCGGTGGCGATGACGAGCGTCATGCCAATGGCGATCAAGGCGATGATCGCGATCTGGCTCAAAATGTTACGCAGATTTTCCGGAAGCAGATAACTCGGCCAACCGTGCCGCGGCGGTTCGTGAATCGTCAACCTCGGCCAATTCGAAAACCGCTCCGGCAATTCGCGGAGGTACGTCCAGCTGGCCGCTTGCGTCGAGACGGCGATGGCGTCGAGCGATTGACCCGACTTACGGCTCTGTTCGAGCCATTCCAGGCCCTCGAACGGTTGACCGACGACAACGCCCGCGATGCGAAACCCGGCGGCCGCCAGCCGTTTTTCCATCTGCTCGACGAAGGCACGGTCATCAGGCCCCTGCCCTGCGAAAATGGCGACGACGGCTCGTTCAGGGAGGGACGCCAGCGAATCGGCCAGCGCGTCGGCTCCGGCGGCGCCAGCGGTCGGTTGGGGCGTCCAGGTCAAGACGCTGAACAGCGCCACCAGAGCGAAAACGACGAGGATGAGACCGTGATCGCGAAGTCGAGACATGCATCGCCCCGTTTGAACGACGCGTCGGATGAATTGTCAAGAAGCGGACGACGCCTGCAGAGTCGCCCCGAGAACGCCTTCGTCGAAGACGCCCATCTTACGGAACTTTTGGTAACGCTCTTCGAGAAGCTTGTCGACCGGTTTGACGATCAACTCGCGGAGATATCGTTCGAGGTAAGCCTTGAGCATGTTGCCCATGGCGGCGGGATCGCGGTGGGCGCCGCCGAGCGGTTCTTGAATAATGTGATCGATCACGCCGAGCTTGAACAGATCCTTCGACGTCAGCTTCAGAGCTTCGGCCGCGAGCTTCTTCGTCTGGTCGTTGGCTTCCTTCCACAAGATGCCCGCGCAACCTTCCGGACTGATGACCGAGTAATAAGCGAATTCGAGCATGGCCACGCGATCGCCGATGCCGATGCCCAAAGCTCCGCCCGACCCCCCTTCGCCGATGACCACGCAAATAATCGGCGTGCCGATGCGCGACATTTCGAGCAAGCTGGTCGCGATCAGCTGGGCCTGGCCCCGTTCCTCGGCCCCGATGCCCGGATACGCCCCCGGAGTGTCGATGAAGCAAATGATCGGCAGCCGATATTTCGCCGCCATTTTCATGCAACGCAGCGCCTTGCGATAGCCTTCGGGATGAGCGCAGCCGTAAAGGCA
>JBAXFO010001184.1:0-1545 GCA_037139885.1 Planctomycetota bacterium | reverse complement strand
ATGCTATACTGAATATAGAGTTACACGAAAACTTTACCTCTGGTAATTGGAGTTTTCAGCATGTCTGCTACACCCACGTTCAAACGCGATACGCTCAAGGGCCGGATCATTCGCAAGGCGATTGGGGAGGCGGTCGTCGCCGAGGCGGTCGGCCCGATAACGCCAGGCTGTGAGGTTTACGGGCTGACGATGGGGAAATGGTCGCTGGTCGATCTGATTGAGCATTGCCTCCGGGCGACGGGGCCGGCGGATGTGATGATTTCGACTTGGACGGCGGCGGGTGCGGACATCGGTTTCGCCAACGCGCTGCTAAAAAACGGGGCGATCAAAACGCTCCGGTTCGTGGTCGATTCGAGTTTTCAGCTTCGCCAGCCCGCCTACTGCGCCGCGTTGCGGGCCGCGTTCGGCGATGATTCAATTCGGATGACTGAAAACCATGCGAAGTTCGTGACAATCCGAAACGAGAAATGGAACCTCGTGTTGCGGGGTTCGATGAACCTGAATGAAAATCGCCGGCTCGAATCGTTTGAGCTTTCCGACTGCCTCCCGATGGCCGAATTCCTTGAAGAAACCATCGACGCTTTGTTTGCGAAGCAAAAAGACACGTTCACCCGCTCGCGGAATAAACATCGTGAATTGTTCGGCGCGGAATGGGCGGACGGCGTGAGCCAGGATGACGGGCGTTTCTTCGATCCTTCGCCGCTCGGGGTCGATCTTCGCCGGGCCGGAATTTCTTACGATTGAGGGCGTCGATGCGAATTCACAAGCCCGCTCCGGCTCCCGTGATGCCAGAACCGCCCGCATGGTTGCTTCCCGTTGCGGCGGATCGGTGGCGGGAATTGGCGCCGCAATTGGCCGAGGTGTTGACCGCTCTCGATCTCGACGCGCTCGGGAAGTATTGCCAGTGCTGGGCGCAGTACCTTGCCTCGCAAAAATGGATGGCCGAGAACGGGATGACGATGACGGTACGCAACGATAAGGGCGAAGTGAAAATCATATCGGCGGTGCCGCACGTTGGGATCGCGGCGAAGATGATGGCGGAAATGAAGTACTATGAGCGTCAATTTGGTTTGACCCCGGCGGCCCGGGCGTCGAATCTCCAAGATATTGCGGAGTCCTACTCGGATGCCGACCTCGCCAAGCTCGCCGCGCATGACCCCGGAACAGGCCGCGGCCGAACTCGAAAGACGAAAGCAAAAACGGGGTAGCGGCTACAAGTCGCACAAGTCGCGGATGACCGAAGCAAGCCGGGCGGCATCGGCTGAGGCTCGGGAAATCGGGCCGCTTCCCGCCGTGAAGAATCCGAAGCGTAAGGCAAAGTGCAAGAACAGCCTTCGCACATTCTGCGAAACCTATCTTAAGGATCGCTTCCCGCTGCAATGGTCGAACGATCATATCGAGAGTATCGGAATCATTGAGGGTTGCTTACTCAGTGGCGGCATGTTCGCGTGGGCCTGTCAACGTGGGTTCGGCAAGACGACGCTTACCGAGGCGTCGGCGATTTGGGCGATTGCCTATGGGCTTCGCCGTTTCGTGGTGCTGATC
>JBAXFO010001183.1:0-1545 GCA_037139885.1 Planctomycetota bacterium | reverse complement strand
ACGAAATCAAGCCGCCGGGAATAATTGGGGCGGGATTTGATGCGTAGGCCCTGGAGGCCGTCCCCTTCGCCGAGCCCGGGGGCGATGCCGCGATTGCCGCCGGCGGTGTAGTGGAACCAGTTCAATTCCGCCAGCGGATAAAGCCAGCACGACACTTGATAGTCGATGTGGAAGCTGGTGTAGAAGAACGCGCTATTCTGGTCGCCGTTGACCGGCAGATTGTAGCCCGTCGTGTTGAGCAAGTGCCAACGTTCGTTGAATTCCTTGCCGTTGATGAGAAAGAACGCGAACGAACCGTCTCCGTGCCCGGAGAGAGCGCTTCGATCTCCTGAGGGGATTTCGTACATAAATCCTCCGGACATGATGTACTGATTCTCGATGTCGCGGATGAACGCGTACTTGAGGCCCGCACCGATGTTCAGGAACCCGTTGCTCGACGGCGCCTTACCGGGATTGAGCCACAAGTAGCCGTCTTTGTCTGCGAGAATGGTAAGGCGTTCGTTGACGGCGACGTTGACTTGGGCCGCGGCGGCGTCGAAGTTGCCGCCGCCGAGCGGATTGTTCGGGTCGATCGTGTTGTGGATGTAAAGCCCGCGCACGTGCGTGGTCGCCCGCGGATCTTTCGCATAGACCGGGTTGCTCACCGGATAGATGAAGCGCGGAAAATCGGTATCCCCCTTGAGGAAGTTCGGGCCAAAGGCGCCGCCGAACAGGCCGGGCATCGTGGGCGCCTCGTAGGCCATGGGCGCCGACATTACGACCGGGGCCGGCGGCGTCTGCTCAGTTGGGGCAGGAGTTTGTCCAAGCGCAGCGCTCATCGAGAGCGCCAAAGAGGCTAGCCAACTCATCGCAAGATCCTTTCCGCTCAAAGGTGGAGCGAAGCCAGAAGATGTCCATTCCAGTCACTCAGACGAAACTTGTTTCGGCAGAAGAGCCAAAACAAGTTCGCAATCTTCGACAAGCGATCGCATCGAGGTCGCTTGCATGTCCGGTTTTTGTGCAAAGCCGACCCAAAATATCGAATAGGGGTCTTGTCTGAAATCGCACACTGCGTGCGACTTCGGCATTCTTCCGAACGAAGAACTTCGGTGTGCACCATCGGGCAGGTCCGTCGCCCGTTGTGCGCCCTTTTCGCACAGCGCCGCAAGCGACTTCACCCGCTCGCCAAGCCACGCGCATGGGGGCGACCACGAAAGACCACGAGAATCGCCGCTTCGCGCGCACGACCGCCCTGGATTGGCACGGGCGTTGCGTTTTAAGGTCGGCAGCGAGAACGAAACGAAAACGAATGAGGCCGTTATGATTCACGAAGTCTCGGGAGACATCCTGCTCACCACCGCCGCAGCGATCGCGCACGGACTCGCGCCGAACGATCACTTCGACCATGGGCTGGCCCTATCGTTGCGGGAACGATGGCCCGCGCTGGCGAAGGACTTTCGCCACTACGCAAAAAACTGTCATCCCAAACCCGGCGAACTCTGGACGTGGGGCCATGGCGGCCTTCGGATTTTCAATCTCCTGACGCAAGACGGCGAACATCACCAA
>JBAXFO010001182.1:0-1547 GCA_037139885.1 Planctomycetota bacterium | reverse complement strand
TGGGGGAAGGTGGGTGGCTGGGATTAAGGACTCATCTCCCCTTCAAGGCACAGAAACCACGCGAAATCCAGCCGCACCATACCGGCTCGGACCGGCGCCGACGAGGTAGCGATTGGCGCTGCGACACGCGACGGAGGGAAGACCCCATGAGCCGCCGCGCAACACGGGACGCCCCTCGCCCTGGCTCTTTGTTTGGCGGGCGTTGCCTTCCTTCGGCAACGCGGAGTATTTTCCGTAATAATCGTCGCACCATTCCCAGACGTTGCCGTGCATGTCGTAGACGCCGAAATTGTTTGGCTTGAACTGGCCGACCGGGGCGGCGAATGCGTGCCCGTCGCTGGCTTTGATCGCATTAGCGTTGGGACCGCCGAGCTTCTGCTTCCAGGTGGCGTCTGCGATGTTGGCGAATTCCGCGAGGCGTTCGTCGTCATCCCCAAAGCAAAAACGTCCGGCGCTTCCCGCCCGGCATGCGAATTCCCACTCCGCCTCGCCGGGCAGGCGCACCTCGCGCAGCTTGAATTTGCCATCGCATTTCTTCATCAGCCATTCACAGAACTTCCGGGCGTCGTTGCGGCTGACATTGGTGACCGGATGCCGTTCGCCCGCGCTGCGGACGCCCGTGTTTTGCCAGGAGTATTTCTTGTCCCGGCCTTCGAACTTCATCGTTTCTTCGTTGTAACCGTAGCCGCCTTCCAGCATCTCGGCGTCGGTCACGTACTTGGTTTCCTCGACGAATCGCCGAAACTGATCGCGACAGACTTCGAATTGGCCGATGTAGTAATCGTCGGTCAGCGTGACCGACGCCGCGGCCTCGTGGTCAAGCACACTTGACTTCTTGCCGTCGAAATAGTCCCGCAAAATATTTTCTTGCTCTTCCTTGGTTGTACCCATTGTGAAGGTCTTGCCTTTGGCTGCAACCTTGACAAGCTTCAGCTCAACGCCTTTACCAAGATCGAAGACGAGATATTCGAACTCCTTTTTCAGGCTGGGATCGATCGCCTTCGCGATGCGCGGATTGGCTTCCTGGGCAGCCACACTTCCGATGAAGATGACAGCCGAGGACAGTGTGATGATGATGTAATGAAGCATGGGATCCTGTTATTTCACTTTCAAGGAATAGATGACGATCTTTCGTTCGTTATCATCGGCGGCGGCGAGAAGGCGGCCGTCGGGCGAGATGGAAATCGACGTGATCCAGTAGCCCTGCGCCGCGAATTTGCCGATGTCGCGGACGAGTTTTCCGTCTTCGAGTTGCCAGATCTTCACAAGTTGATCGCGCCCCGCGGAGAAGAGGTGTTTACCATCGGGATGGAAGGCAATGTCATTCGCGCCGCGGGAATGGCCGGGCGTGAACTCGCGAATCTTTTTGCCGGTGGACGGGTCGAGCAGAGTCACCTTTCCGGTCGGACCTTCCTGTTCGATATTGCCTCGGCACATGGCGAGCCTTTTCCCATCGGGGGAATACGCGACGGCCGACATACCACCCGTGATTTCCTTGGTCAGATCGACTTTCATTTTGCCGGTTTCGATCTCCCAGAAGTGAAAGC
>JBAXFO010001181.1:0-1555 GCA_037139885.1 Planctomycetota bacterium | reverse complement strand
GGTTCAGCGTCCGGACTCCAGCCACCCGGATCGTGGGTGAAGCGACGAGCGGATCAGTGTGACGACTCGCCATCGGTGGATCCTATCAACGCATTTAAGATAAGAAAAGTTAATCGACCTGTCACTCAGCCGCGGCCGCTTGTGCTTCCGCCAGCATGGATTCGTTGAGCATCTTTTCGGTGGGAGCTTTCAGATCCCAGGCAAGGCCGACGGCGGCCAATCCTCGGATGATCCAGGCGTTGAGGTCGAATTCCCACCAACGGAGGCCGTGGAACGCCGAGAACGGAAAGGCGTGGTGGTTATTGTGCCACCCCTCGCCAAACGACGGGATCGCCATCCAGGCATTGTTACGGCTCTCATCGCGCGACCGGAACGGCTTGGTTCCGTAAATGTGGCAGATTGAGTTGACGCCCCAGGTCACATGGTGAACGAGGAAGACACGGACCAACCCACCCCAGAGAAACCCCGAGAGCGCGCCTTGCCAGGTTCTCGTCAGCAATCCGCCGATGGCCGCCGGGATCAACAGTCCGAGAATGACCCAGCCGAAATAGAAGCGGTTGACCTTCAGGAGTGCCGGTTCTCGCAAGAGGTCGGGGCTGTAGCGTCCCCAGTCGGTGATTTCATGCACAAAGAGCCAGCCGACGTGGGCGTGCCAGAGCCCCTGGAGAAATCCTCTGAAACCGTCGACATCATAGCCGACGTAAGGCGAATGCGGATCGCCGGGGTGATCGCTGCAGGAATGATGTCTGCGATGAATCGCCGCCCAGAAGAATACCGGACCTTGAGCCGCCATCGATCCGAGCACCCCGAAGATCGCTCGGACTGTCGGCGTTGTCTTGAATGACGCGTGCGAGAGGAGCCGGTGGTAGCCGATGCCAATTCCGATCGATGTGAAGAAGTACATCACTCCGAGCAAGGCCAGATCGATCGGGCCGATACCTCGTCCCCACAATGATACAATCGCCGCCAACAGTCCAACCAGCGGGAGTACGACCACGAGCAAGGCAATGCGGCGTTGGATCGCTTGCGAACGCGCGTTCGCGACGGCAATACCGGGAATCGGAAACGGTCGCGGTGCCGCGCTGACGGTGAGGGGATCCGATGACATGATGATTCTCCGTGATGATGAACCCGCGAATGTGGAATGCGTTAATTCACCCGCAAAATCTCAAACGGTGTTCGAATCGCTCAAGACGGAGGTGTTTGCCGGCTCGGTTGTTCCATGCTCGGCCAGATAGCGTGCGAGTGTCTCAATGCTGGGATAGTCGTAAAGGAGCAGGGGAGATAGCTCGCGGCCCAACCATGATTCGACATCGCCCGAGAGGCGCACTGCCTGCATCGAGTCGAGTCCATAGTCGGTGAATGTGCAGGCGGGGTCGACCTCCTCGGGAGTCACCCCGAGAACTCCGGCGAGCTTGCTCGAGAGCCATGCCTGAATGACGGCTTCGTTCAGCGGACCCTGGTGGCGCGGGGACGGTGGTGGATCGACCGGCTTCGAAAACCATCGTGTGACGAATGAGGGGAGGTTCACGTCGTTATCCGATCGGGTTGAGGA
>JBAXFO010001180.1:0-1555 GCA_037139885.1 Planctomycetota bacterium | reverse complement strand
CTGCCGCTGCTCGCCAAGAGTGCCAAGTCCTTCGCGTTACTGCGCGGTGTTTCGCACAACATCGCCGACCACAAGCTCGGCAGCCGATACATCGCCACCGGAAACCGACCGCTGTTTACGCTCGAACACCCGTTCTACGGTGCGGTGGTCAACAAGGAACTCCCCACCGATCGCGACCTGCCCCCGGCAGTCGGCCTGCCATTCTCGCCGCACGGCCCCGGTTACCTCGGATTGGAATACGCCTGCTTCGACATCGGTGTTTCGCCTAAGATCGGCAGGCCGTTTGAGGTGCGCGGTATTGATCTCGGCAAAAAAAGCGCACGCCAGTTCGAGCAATGGCATGCCCTGCGCGACGATCTCGACCGCCTCGCCCCGACCCGCGAAGAGGACCGGCTCGCCGAAGGGCTCGACAAGTTTTCCCAGCGAGCCTTCGAAGTCATTCGCTCCGATCGTACCCGCACCGCGCTGGACCTTAGCCGGGAAAAGGAGAGCGTCGCGCGCGAGTTTGGCGACCACGTCTTCGGCCAGAACTGCCTGCTCGCCTGCCGCCTCGTCGAGGCCGGCGTCCGTTTCGTGACCATCCACACCGGCGGCTGGGACACGCACAGCGATAACTTCGCGAAGCTCAAAAACGAACTACTGCCGCCGCTCGACGTGGGAGTCTCCATGTTGTTAAAAACGCTGCAAGAGCGAGGGCTGCTCGACAGCACGATCGTTTACATGACCGGCGAATTTGGACGCACGCCGAAGATCAACGCCAAGAAAGATGCCAACGGCGGCCGCGATCACTGGCCGCGGGCAATGACCTGTCTACTCGCCGGCGGCGGCATCCAAGGGGGCCAAGTGCTTGGCGAAAGTGACGCCCGCGGCGAAGGCCCGAAGAGCGACGCCATGACGCCGGACGACGTGGCTGCGACGTTCTACCACTGCCTGGGCATCGACCCCGCGAAGGAATATCAAACCGGCACGGGCCGACCGGTCACGCTTGTGCGTAACGGC
Source organism: Planctomycetota bacterium (assembly GCA_037139885.1). GTDB lineage: Bacteria > Planctomycetota > Planctomycetia > Gemmatales > Gemmataceae > JAIEPT01. The sequence continues at coordinate 556 of JBAXFO010001180.1, read as the reverse complement.
AAGATCCTCCGCACATTGATCTGACTCCCGTTCTTGTTCGGGAAGCTCGCAAGGGCCGCTCCGAAACCCCAATCACCCGCGCCCAAACCAATGCAGTCAGCTTGCTGCCGTCTACAGCCATCCGCACTTCACACGGCTGATCGACGGCTCCAAATTGAGCCGGCGTCCGATCACCCCAGCCGTTTCCTGGTTATTTCTAAAAACGGCCGTTAACGGAACTGAGCACGCCGCGGCGATGAACCGGTAACGCGCATCAGTTCCGAACGCTCTGTTCGATCGTATTCATCAGCGGCGAGCATCCGTTGCGGACTGAGTTTCGGAAAGTCGTCATTTCCGAGACTATTCCATCTGAGGAATGTTTGACAAGACACCAGAAACTGACTCGACAATGCATGGAATGGCGTATGCGCATGAGAATTGCTGCCTGACGGGGCTGTACTCTGACAATGGGAAACAAGGCAATGGAATCGCGGCCGCGGCGGGGGAAATGGTGAAAATACGTTCCAATACAGAGACGTGGGGCGATGAGTTGTAAATATGAAGCCCGGTCCATGGC
>JBAXFO010001179.1:0-1556 GCA_037139885.1 Planctomycetota bacterium | reverse complement strand
CCGTAATTATAAGCCGAATATCGTACTTCAATATGCTATCGCCCATCACTACCTCGGAACTTCGGCGCAGCATTTGGAGGCGGCCGCCTTGGCGGAGTACCAGGATTTTCACGAAATCTACAACCGAATGATCCGCGAGATGCTGCCGCTGGATCTTATCGCAAAGGCGGAATTGTTCCTTCGGCGTCGCGATTTCGAAATGGGGGTCAACCCCACTCTCGCCGAAGACCTTGATGAACATTTGAGCGGTCTGGAAATTCGCCGCGCCGCCGGTCTCAATGGTTTGCGCACGGGGTTCGACGACGTGGATCGCAACCTCGGTGGCCTCGCGGGCTTAACTTTCCTGGGCGCCGGGACCGGCGTTGGCAAAACGTGTCTAGCGCTTGCGTTCGCCGCGGGCGCCATGAAGCAGAATCCCAATCTGGCGGTTGTGTTTGTGAGCCTTGAAATGGGCAAATCGACGCTGATCGACCGTTTGATTTGTTCGCAATCCGGCGTCGACTATCGCACGCTCTTGGCGTCAAATCGCTCAAGCGACGACGATGCGAAGATTGCGGCGGGACAGGAGGTTTTGCACTCGAGTCTTCTGAGCCGCATGGTCATCGTCGATCGCGGATTCGATCAGAACACATTCCTAAGTATTATTCAGGGCAGAATTCAGCATTTTTTGGCGCGAGGCGCTGGGAACGTTTTCGTCGTCGTCGATTACGCACAATTGCTGCCCATCGCCGAGTCATCGCATCCGCTAGAAGCCGATGCGACTCGCATTCGCGTCCTGCAAACGATCCAAAATTGGGGACGAAGCCCAGAGCGAGCGCTGGGTTTTCCCGTTCTCGCAATCTCAGAAATGCGTAAAGAAAAACTGGGCGACTTTCACGTCCAGGACTTGTTGGGGAGCGCGCGCCTTGGTTACGGGGCCGATGCCGTTCTCGCGCTCGAACCGGACGAAAAGACTTCGCATTTGGACAAGATCCGTGTCAACCTGCGAATTCTCAAGGGACGCGACGGCGTGCGGCGTTCGACCGTCGCCATGGTCTTTGACCATCAAAAAAGCTCGTTCGAGGAGGAGCCACTCCCGTCCGTAAGCCTTTCCGTGCCGCCAAGAATGCCGGCAAGTTCGGCAAGAGCTCCATTTCCAGGTAGGGAATAAATATTATGATTAAGCAAACGTTTGTACTGGCGGACGCGTCGCGCGTCCGCCAGTTTGCACGACTGGGTCGTCGCCAAGGCTTGTTCCGATCCTTTGAACTTTTCCAAGCCGATGATGGAATTTATTGGGGACGATGCATTGCCAAGGAAGATGTTTTTGCCGTATCCACGTTGGGACCGGGCTGGTGCTTTTGTCCGGTTGTCCAGCAGCTCCGTGCCGACGATCTTGCGGTGCGACGGACTGCAATGAGTTCGGCAACAGCAACGGATCAGAGGGAAAAACTTGAGGCGATTGTACGTGATTTGAACCGAGGAGTTGTTGCCGAACGATTGCTCTGGTTTATTCATTGCCAGATCTTGTTGCGCCGTACTTCGCTCTTGCGGTTGACCGATCGTTGCCTGAGAGA
>JBAXFO010001178.1:0-1559 GCA_037139885.1 Planctomycetota bacterium | reverse complement strand
TCGGCCAAACCATCGACTCGGCCCTGGCCGGCAATTTGCGAGCGGTCGTGCCCCACCTTGGATTGGCTCTGAGCCCAAGTCCCGATGCAATCGTCAACTACGCCATCTCGGCCAGTGCGAGCAACAAACCGTTGCCGCTCATGTGCCAGCCGGAACTGGCGTTTCAATCGCTCTTCGGCAGCGCCGCGGGGGGTGAGGCGGCTCGCATTCCGTTCCTTCGGCAACAACTCATGGATCACATGCGGCACGACATTCGTCGCGTCCAGGCGCAGTTGGCCGGTCCGGAACGGGCGAGCCTCGATCGCTATCTGGAAGGCTACGAAACGATGCTGGATCGTCATAACGGCATCGCCGGCATGCGCGATCGCCTGCGCGCGAACATGCCGAACACCGACAAATTCCGGAGCCGAGTCGAAACCGACCGTCTCGAAGCTCAATGCGAACTGGCAGCCGGGGCGATTCTCTCTGGTCTGACGAACGTGGTCACGATTTCCGCCTGTGGAGGGAACTCGTACATGACCTGGCGGGGCCTGGGCATGTCCCTCGCGACCAACGCCATCGGCCATGGCGGCGGGGAAAACGGCAAGACCTCCGACGAGTTGCTTCGAATCATCCGGCGATTTCACGCCGAGAAGATCGCCGGATTGGCCCGACGGCTCGACGCCGTTCGCGAGGGGAACGGCACCGTCCTCGACAATACCCTGATCGTCTACATGAGCGATTTCGGCGACAGGCACCATCCGAGCTACAACCAATGGCCCGTGGCGCTCCTCGGCAACCTCGGCGGGCGGCTGCGAACCAACGGCCGCTACCTTGAATACCCGCGATATGGAACTCAGGGCCACAAAACGATCGGCACCCTTTACATGGCCCTCCTGCGAGCTGTGGGCGATCGCCGCGAACGATTCGGCAATGTGGATTTGGCCCTCAACGCCGACTCCACCGGCGGACCGTTGACCGACATCTTGGCGTAAGTCGGATAGGACGGATTTCATCGACGCGCCGGCGATGTCGTCGCACCGATACCTCAACTTATCCCTCCTTGGAAGGACGACTCATGATTTCCCCAGAGACGAGACGTTTCGCCATAGCCGTGGCGGTCTTGATGCTTCTTGGCATGCATCATTCGGTTCGCGCCCAGCAAAATCAGAAGTCGATGTCGCTCACAGTCGAGCAGGCGAAGGAAATTGTTGCCGGCAAAAACGTCGAATTGCTGCAAAGCGTAACCGAACTGAGCGTGGAAGTGGCGCAGGTCCTCAGTCAATACAGCAAGGGCGATCTCCGGCTCTATCGCGTGCGGGCAATCACGCCTGAGGTTGCCAGGGCTCTGGCTCCCGCGACGAAGAAGGGAGTTACGCTCTCGCTGGGTCTGACAACCATCACGCCGGAAGTCGCCAGAGAACTGGCTGCGCACACCCGCGGGATGCTCGCCCTCGACGCCTTGAGAGAGATATCCGTGGAAGTGGCCAGGGAACTCGCCAAGTTCCGCGGCAAGCTCACGCTGAATGGGCTTCGCACCCTTTCGCGAGAAGTCGCTATCGAACTGGCGAAGCACCGCA
>JBAXFO010001177.1:0-1561 GCA_037139885.1 Planctomycetota bacterium | reverse complement strand
GGGATTACAAACGCGTCTGCGTGGAAGGGCCAATTTTCGACGCGGCGAAGTTGTGCTGGTAGTTTTACGCGGCTGCGTCGAACGCCGTTCAACCCGCAATGCTTCGCGACATGGGGAGAATTTTGCGCTTGCGTTTGGCCGCATACATCGCTTGATCGGCCATTTCGATGAGATTGGCGGGATCGACCGCGTCGTCAGGGTAGAGGGCGACTCCCAGACTCGCCCCCAGCGGTAAGGGGCGATCTTCGAACGTGAAGGGACGGTTGCAGCGCTCAGCGATGCGTTCCATCGCCAAGTCGGCGCTCGCACGATCGGCGACGGTTGAGAGCACGATGGCGAATTCGTCGCCTCCGAGCCGGGCCACGGTATCGGATTGGCGTGCGTCCACTCCAAGACGCCTGGCCATCTCTTGAATGGCGGCGTCCCCCGCCCGATGGCCGTAACGGTCGTTGATCGGTTTCAAGCCATCCATGTCTACCATCAACGCCCCGAGCCGCCATCCTTCTCGCTTCGCCTTGACGATGCCGTGGCGCAGGCGATCGAGAAAGAGGGCGCGATTGGCGAGGCCGGTCAAACAGTCGGTCGTCGCTTGCCGAAACAGTTCGTCGGCCCCGAACTTCGCGGCGTTGAACATGGCGGCGGCAATCACCTCCGACATCAATTGCAAGACGTGCAATTCGGTTCCGCCGAAGGCCGAAACAAGCGGCGAAAACACTTTCAAAACCCCGACCGCGTTGCCGTCGTGGATGAGCGGCACAACCGCCATCGAGCGCAGCCCCACCCGACGACACGCCTCACGGTCGACGCGCGGATCGGTTTCGCTGTCGCTACAAGAAAGCATCGTCGCAGAAGCCACGCAGAGCCCCGAGAGGCTTGTTTTGCGCTGCAACCGTAAGCCCAAGAGGTTGGACGCCGCCCCTGCGACGGCGCGATAAACCATGTCGTCCCCCTCGGCCAACTCGACGACGGCGCCGGTCGCGTTGGTGATCGCTTGGGCTTGCTCGGCCACAAACGTCATCAGGCCATTGAGATCGAGCCCGAGTTTGGCGATCTCGGTTTGCGTCTTGATGACGGCCAAGAGTTGAGTCGAGGTGGGCAGTCCATTTCCGTGATCGAACCCCATAATTGTCCGTTCCCTGTACGCGGATTCGTTGTAAACGAATGTTCATTTGACGTGCGTGAGATGGGTCTGGACAAGTTTGCGTCGCAAACCGCAAGGTGTCAAAACGGATTTTAACGATTGAGCTGAATCGACGAGCCGTGAGGCGCGCAAGATCCCCTGTCATGTGTCGCTGGAAACGCCGATGGCCTGCGGCGTCGGCATCTGCTTCAGCTGCGTGACGCCTGTGAAGACCGAGGAAGGTTGGGATTACAAACGCGTCTGCGTGGAAGGGCCAATTTTTGATGCGGCGAAGTTGTGCTGGTGATGTTCAAATTCGCTGCGAAGAACGCGTCATGCCGGCCCGCTCAGGTGTAACGTTTGGTTCGGCGTGACTCGTTACGATGGCGGCGCCGCGAACGAAAATCGGCTCGTCGACTTCTTCGAGTTCCTCTTCGAAGT
>JBAXFO010001176.1:0-1563 GCA_037139885.1 Planctomycetota bacterium | reverse complement strand
GTTCAAACGCTCCTCGATCAGGGCCCGATACGCACCGACGCCCAACTGGCTGCCGAGCATTACGTCGAAGGCATGGGGCTGGGCGCAGCGGGCTTCATAGCCGAGCTGCAGCCCGGTGATCTTGCGCTTGCGGCCGGTTTGCGATTCATATTTTTCGGCAACCAATCGCGAGAACATGCGGCTCAAATTGAGCTGTGCGATGGCGATGTGGCCGTGATCGTCGCGCGAGACTCCTTGCAAATAGCTCATCGGCAGATATTCGGCCAGGCCCTCGGCCATCACGATGACGCCGAACTCCTTGTTTTCCGAATCCTCGCGGGTGCGGATCGTGGCCACGATCCGCTTCACCACTTCCTCGACGTTCATGATCGTGCGCGTCGTTCGCTCGCCCGTGGTGGGATCAACCACTTCTTCGCTATCGCGGAACTTGCCGGTGATATCCTCGATGCTGATCACCAGGCTCGCCTCGCCCGCCATGGCGGCGCCGTAGGCCAGCCAACCGGCACTGCGCCCCATAGTCTCGGTGAGAAAATAAGCACGGCTCGCTTCGGCGTCGGCCAGCAAGTTGCGGATTTCAGCGGCCAACGTGTCGACGGCGGTGAAATAGCCGAAGGTAAAATCGATGCCCGAGTAGTCGTTGTCGATCGTCTTGGGCAAATGGACGACCGGAATTCGGGGCAGACTCGGATCGAGCCGTTCCTGAAACAACTTGAACTTGTTGGCCGTCTTTAGCGTGTCGTCGCCGCCGATCGAGATGAGCGCATCGACATTGAGCGAACGGAGCGCGCGGTAGACGGTTTGCAGCGGAGCCACGCGTTCGGCGTCGCACAGGTGGGCGGGATTCGACACGAAGCGGCCCGGGTTGGCCCGCGCGGTGCCGATCAAAATGCCTTGCGAGTTGCGTGTGCGGCGAAGCGCCTTGTGATCGAGCGGAATATAGTCGCGACCTTCGACGAGTGGATTGCTCTCGCTGTAGTCGAGCAGACGCGAATAGCCGTTCATGATGCCGATGACTTCCAAATCGTTGCGCAAGAACGAATTGGCGGCGGTCGAGATGACGGCGTTGGCCGCCGGCGCGGGACCACCGGCAAACAAAATGGCAGCGCGGCGAATGGTGGTTTCAGTTTTCGGCGGGCGAGATAACGTCATCGATCACAACTCCACTAGCAGAAGGACAAGTATAGGCATGCGTCGCACGGCGGCAAAAACGCCATGCTGGTGAGCAGTCCACATTCCATCGGACCGCGTTCCACCAGCCACGTCCCGCAAGACAATGCGAGCGGCAGACGGACAGCACGTGCGCCGAACGGACGTGCAAGGATACTCTTTTTTTGTTACGACTGCGTGAGTCCGCTCCGCTCGACAAACGTGGTGTCGATGCGCCCCTCGGCAAATGCCGCGTGGCTCAATATTTCGCGATGCAGCGACACGGTGGTTTTAATGCCTTCAATCCGCAGTTCGCCCAAGGCTCGCAGCATGCAATCGATCGCCTCGCGCCGCGTGGGCTGATGGACGATCAACTTGCCAATCATCGAATCGTAATGGGGGGACACGGTGTAGCCC
>JBAXFO010001175.1:0-1565 GCA_037139885.1 Planctomycetota bacterium | reverse complement strand
GAACAGTTCCGTCACCTTCAAGATCCTGAAGGGAACGACCCCGCTCGATTTGAACGTAACCCTTTACGACAAGGCCGCCCCGCTCACCGTCGCCAACTTCTTCAACTATCTCGACCGCTACGACGACAATGGCGGCGTTCTGTTCCACCGGACCCATATCGAGAACGCACTCAAGATCATTCAGGGCGGCGGCTATACCTTCAACGACGCCACGAATACCGTCAACGGCCACATCGCCACCGACGCCGCCATCAAGAACGAATACAGCGCCGACCGCCCGAACACGCGCGGCACGATCGCCATGGCGAAGACCAGCGATCCCGACAGCGCCACCAGCGAGTTCTTCTTCAACCTCGACGACGCGAACAGCGCCACGCTCGCCCCGCCGAATTCCGGCGGCTTCACCGTCTTCGGCACAGCCACCGGCGCGGCCGATCTGGCGGTGCTCGATCAGCTGGCCGCCGTGCCGATCAAGGTCGCGGGCGGTTTTGCCGAACTTCCCCTCGTCGACGGCGCCACGCTCGACGAAAACAACGTCCTCCGCGTGCAGCAAGTCGTCGTCAACAGCCGCGACAACGAACTCACCTATACCGCGTCGTCATCGAACGGAGCGGTTGTCGCTGTCTCCAACACCGGCTTCCAGGGTAACCAACTCGTTCTCGATTACCTCGCCGCCGGCACCTCGACGATCACCGTCACCGCCACGGACAAGCTCAACCACGCGACTACGACAACGTTCGTCGTGACCGTGACCTGAGACTTGGCGGAATGGGCGATGGAGATGCACGAGAGATGGGGGCGTTGTCGAGCGAAGCTTCGCAGAAGCGTGCAGCGCTTGGATGCGAGTTTCGTTGGCTCGACGTCGATCCGAAGGAAATGGTTTAAGTCCGCCCCGCGATGGCGGGCGGTTTCATCAGGCCGTACTTTTTCATCTTCTTGTAGAGCGTGACACGGCTAATGCCCAACGCGTCGGCGGCGCGAGTGCGGCTGTAGCCGTTGCTCACGAGAGCGCGCTGGATCACATTGCGTTCGATCAAATCGCGTTGGTGATGCAGCGAGTCGCTATCGATCGGCGCGGATCCCATCGGCGCGGCGCTCACCTGATCTTGCACGACCGGCGGCAGATGCGAGGGCAGAAGCATCGGGCCCGAGGAAACCAGCACGGCATGCTGCATCACGTTTTCCAGCTGGCGAAGGTTGCCCGGCCAGGAGTAACTTTCGAGCGACGCAAACGTGTCGGGGTGAATGTCGAAAAGTTCCTTGTTGAACTTGCGATTGAACCGGCTCGCCATGCCGCGGGCGAGATGGCCGATGTCTTGCACGCGTTCGCGCAGCGGCGGCAGATGAAACGACATCACATTCAGGCGGAAGTAAAGGTCCGGGCGGAAGCGGCCGCGCGCGACGGCGTCTTCCAGATCGAGATTGCTGGCCACGATGAGCCGGGCCGTGCATTGCTGCGTTTCATTGCTGCCGACCGGTTCGAACTCGCCCGTTTCGATGACGCGGAGCAGCGTCGCTTGCTGCTCCAGACCCAGGGTGTCGATTTCGTCGAGCAGGAGCGTGCC
>JBAXFO010001174.1:0-1566 GCA_037139885.1 Planctomycetota bacterium | reverse complement strand
CAACCGGGCTTGCCTTTCCCATTTGGTTGCGGCCCACGGCCGCGCTGTGTCTCTGTGGTTCAATTTTCTTAATGATTTATCGTGATCGACCGCACTCCGCTTTATTCGGGCAAGGGTCGGCCCTTGGTCTCGGGGAGGAACGGCAACACGAACAGGCCCACCAGGAAGACCAGGCACATGGTCATGCCCGAGTAGCGGAGGGCTTCGGTGCCGAGAAAGCCGGCGCTCGCGAAACCGCTATCGAGCCCTGCTTTAACCAGGGGACCCAGAGCCGCCAGAAAGCGTCCCACATTGTAGCAGAAACTCGTCCCCGTCGAGCGGAGGCGGGTCGGGAAGAGTTCGGGGAAGTAGATCGCGTAGCCGCCAAAGAGCGAGAGTTGGCAGAAACCCATGATCGGCACCATGACGAAGATCTGCCAGAATTCCCGAAGAAGCCCGAAGACGCTCACGGTCGTCACGAACGCGGCAAGAAGCGCCAGCACGAACGTCGGCTTGCGGCCGATCCGTTGCGAAAGAGCTCCGAAGCTGAACATGCCGAAGAAGGCGCCGACGTTGATCATCAGCGATGTGTAACTCGACCAGCGTGAAAGCTGGCCGTTGATCGCGGCATTTGACGTATCGCGGAGCGTCGACAGTTCGGACGAGAGCTGCACATTGGATTGCTCGGCGTCAGCGATCGCACGCCAACTGGCGGCGACGTCGGCAAGCCCCGCCTTGGCGGCTTCTTCGGCTTTGTCGGCAAAGATGGTGAGCGACACCCCCTTTTTCTGGACCTCGCGGATCAAATCGGGCGTGTAGAAGCCGACCGACCAAAGACCGATAATGCCCGAGCAGCCGAGGATCAAACCGAGAATGGCGTGCTTGCGCCAGACGGGATCGCTGAACAACGCCGAGTAGGAGCCGAGTTGTTTGCCGACGACGTTATCGAGCGAGGCCTTCGTCCATTGTTCGGGCTCCTTCAGCTTGGCGCGGATGACGAGGGCGAGCAGCGCGGGCAGGGCGCCGACCAGGAACATGATACGCCAGGGGCTCGCGGGCAGGCCATGTTCTTCGGCGATGCCCAGGCCGAGGTTGATGAACGCTGCCGAGATGTTGCCCAGCGCCGATAATGCTTGAAGCAGACCCAAGGTATAAGGCCGCGCGTGGTTGGGCATGACCTCCGCAACCAGGGCGACGCCGACGGCGAACTCTCCTCCCACCCCCAGTCCCGTCAGAAATCTGTAGAAGGCGAAATCCCATAACCCGGTTGAGATCGCGCTCAGGCCCGTAAAAAGAGAGTAGAGAAGAATCGTGATAACCATGGTTTTCGCCCGGCCATAGCGATCGCCGAGCATGCCGAAAAATAGGCCGCCGCACGCCCAGCCCGCGATGAAGATCGACGTGGCGATGTCGCCCCCCAGGCGGCGCGCCGAGGCGGTCGCTTGCGGCGTTTCGCGTTCGGCGACCAACGATTTCATCGCGGCGGGCCGGGCCAAAACGAAGAGTTGCTGATCGAGGCAATCGAACAACCAGCCGAGGGCGGCGACGGACAAAACGAACCAGTGATAACGCGTGAGGGTCTTATAC
>JBAXFO010001173.1:0-1570 GCA_037139885.1 Planctomycetota bacterium | reverse complement strand
TCGTTACGCGAATGCGTTCGTTGATTGAGATTGCGCAGCGACGTATGAAGGAACGCCATCTGCCGGCGAACGCGCCGACATGCCGAGCAGATCAGCAAGTGCCCGCGCAGGGCGGAACGCTGCGCCAGCGTGAGGTCGGCGTCGAGCGCATCCGACGCACGTTGCATCGCTTCTTTGCAGGAGAACAAAATCATGACTCTCCCCTTTCATCGCCGAACCAGTGGACGCCCAGGCACTTCCATAACCGCATGCGCGCGCGATGCATCATGACGTGGAAATGGGACGTCGAAATGTCCAGAGTCGTGCAGACTTCGTCGCTGGACAAATCGTCCAACATCCGCAGCGAGAACACGGCCGCCAGCGATTCCGGGAGTTTACCGACGCATTGCAGCAGCGTTGCCCAGAACTCCGCTTCCTCCCACGCGGCGGCCGGATTCGTCCACGTGGCGGGGCTTGGCTGCAAATGACCCGTGTCGTCGAAGCAGCCGTCCAACCAACGATCGGCCGCGACCTCGGCCGGTCGCTCGCGAAAACGCCGGCGATGATGGTCGGCGATCTTGTGTTTGAGGATGCCGATCAGCCAGGTCTTCTCCGTCGACACCCCCGCGAACTCCTCGCGGCTGCGCAGAGCGGATAGGAATGTTTCCTGAACCAAATCCTCGGCCAAGTCTTCGCGCCGGACGCGTCCCAAGGCGAAGCGGAACAACGCATCGCCGTGCTCACCCACCCAGCGGGCAGGATCGGCCGTCGCAGGGGCGTTTTCCAGAGGTTGAGTCGGCATGCGTTCCCTCGAAGTCCGTGGCGCGTCGTCATCGTTTTCGGCGTTCACTGCGGAATCGCCTTCAGCACATCCGCCGCTTTGGTCCGGCCGCCATGGCCTTTGCTGATCGCCGCGAAGCGAATGCGGTTGTCGGCGTCGATCACGAAGGTCGAAGGATACGCCGTCTCGCCCCGAGCGTCCCAGCGCAGACCGTAGGCGGACGTCAACGCATAATCCGGATCGAGCACGAACTGGAAGTGTTCAGGATAGTCCTTTCCCTTGACGAAGGCGCTCGCATGGTCTTTCAGCTTGTCCGCCGGGCCGGGATAAACGAAGACGACGTTCGCCCCCAATTTTCGAAACCCTTCGGCTTTGGCTCGAAACTCGGCGAACTGCGTCGTGCAGATGGGGCACTGGTACCCCGGATAGCCGCGCAACACAATCAGCGCCACGGGCCCTTGCTTGGTGAGCTTGGTCAGTTGCGTCGTCGAGCCGTCCAGCGCGACGAGTTTGAAATCCTTGGCGACATCGCCCACTTTCGGCGGGTCGGCGGCGAGGCCTACCGAGCCGAACGCGACTGACGTCAACAAAACCGTCAGTATCGTTTTCATGGAAGAAATCCTGTGAGGAAAGGCGTTGATCTCGCGCCATCATTTGCCTCCCGCTTGCCTCGGCGGTCGCGGCTTGAGAGGTTAGTCGCCGCACAGGAGAGATTCTTACATCGCGATCCTAAAAAACCAGGCTCGACCGAAAACATTCGGCGCCGATCTGCTTCACGACCAACGCACCAACGGATCGCAAGTGCACGCG
>JBAXFO010001172.1:0-1571 GCA_037139885.1 Planctomycetota bacterium | reverse complement strand
TGCACGAGCGATTCTCGTTCAGAGGGTTTGCGCCGATATCCATTTGGATTCCTTTGAAGAACTAAACCAAGATTTCGGTCAGCGGGCCAGCCGTGTTGATGTCTCGCAGACCGGAATCGGGATCGCCGAACCGCTCGCGACGATCGCCGACGGCGTGCAGCAGGGCGAGGTAGAAGCTATTGAGCGTACGATGTCCCACGGTGTTGTAGCGCGGATATTGCAGGAAGCGACCGTCGGTTCGCAGTCTGCCGCCCAGGTTGCCCACCAACACCAGGGGCCACCGCATACCCGTTCCGTGGTGCTCCTCGGCCGCATCGCTCATGTAGACGATCAGCGTGTTGTCGAGCATGGTGCCGTTGCCTTCTCGGATCGCTTCGAACCGTCTGGCCAGATCCGCCACCCGCGCGGCGTGGAATTGGCGGATCGGAATGGCGTTTCGGTCGCGAGCCGGATCGTCCGGATGCGTGTGGCCGATGCCGTGCTCGTCCACGGTGATTCCGAGTTCTCTCCACGTCTTGTAGTTGTGCGGGCCACAGGAGGCGTCGAGGACCACGACGTTCGTCAGCCGAGACGCCAGCGCCGCGGCGGCGATCGCGCACTGAGCCTCAAACCGGTCGGTCTGCAGCTGACTGTTAAACCGGTCGACCTGGGGCCGGTTTGCCCTCAACTGGTCGCCGATTGCGTTGACCCGGTCTTGGCGCGTGCGCATCTGCTCGAACGTTTCGAGGTACACATCGAGCTTTTCCCGGTCCATCGCGGGCAACTCGCTTTGTACCCGCCGGATGTCGGCGCGCGCCCAGTCCAGAAGCCGGTTGCGTGCGTTGAACGCGCGCGCCGAGCTCCCTTCGGCCACGCTCCCGAAGAGCGTCTGAAAAGCGACGTCCGGTTGACAGATCATGGGCAACGGCCGATTGCGAGCGCTGGCAGACACCGAATTGTAGAAGATGACATCCGTTCGGGAAAAAACGCCAAGGCCGACGACCGGAACGATGCTGGCATGCGCGCCGGCCAACGCATGATCGATCGTTTGGGCCATCGGAACATTGGCCCCGGAGTTCGGGTTACGGCCCGCGTTGTAGCAACCGAGTGCGCCGTATCCCCCGCCGTGATTCGGTTCAACATGCCGGCAAGACAGGTTTTGGATGATCGTCATTCGGTTCTTGAACGGCGCGAGCGGTGCGATCGGTTCGGGAAGTTCCAGGTCCCTGAGCGATACATCGACGAGACGATCCCCTCGCCCGACTTCGACCCCTCGGGGCTGAATGTGGTACGGCCAGAGCCCATTGGCCTCGACGACAAAGACGATTCGCTTCGGCGGCGCCTGGCCCTCGGCCTCTGCCGCCAGCCCATTCAGGAACGGCTGGAGCACGACGGCCCCGGCGCCGAGCGTGACGCCCTTGAGGACGGACCGGCGATCGAATTGGCCTGGAGTGACCATCGCTTTTGGGAACAGGTTCATTTGGATCCCTTTGTAAGAGCAGGAACTGATCGGTACAGGAATGATTCGGAGGAAAGGAGCGAGACCACCAGCGCCTTGAAGCTGCCGCCGCTCTCGACGTAGGCGCGGTCGG
>JBAXFO010001171.1:0-1571 GCA_037139885.1 Planctomycetota bacterium | reverse complement strand
CCAAATAACACCTACTCGTCTATCCTGTTACCCCAAATTCCGTCTTTTCTCGACCAGATTTCGTTTTTTATCACGGTGCTGAATCATCGATCGCTTCGGCCTTCCGAGACCGGGTCGCGGGCGAATGAATCGAGAGACCATCGTTCGCCACTGAAACAGTTTCCCCGCGCCGGTCACGGGATTCTTGCTCTGCAAATTGGCTTGTTCGCCAGCGTGCGGGAAAAATGGGACTCTGCCGACCGAGACGCCGATTTGGCGTCCGCCTGTGGCGGCGATTCGGCCTTGAGGCTCTGAAACGCGGCAAGTCGCTTCATCAAAGACGCCAAACGATGTCAAGCTTGGGCGCGGCGGCCGTCTTGTCAATTCTCCTTTCATTTGCCCGATTGGGCGACGATCGTGGGATCGCGATCGTAGAAATGCGAGCTATGGAGCAAAGTCTTTTCCACAGTTCGATCTGCGAGAGCAGGCGTGGCGCGGTGTAGCAGGTAATAAATATAGACCGCCTTGACCCGGGGCCTCGCGGCATTTCTCTCCCATTCTTGTTGGAGTATAGCGCGCGATGTGGGGCCGTTCGAGCACGCCGTCGAACTTGCTTGCCTCGTCCGGCGCGCACAAAGGGAACGCAAACCGTTCCCTCGCGTGCGGGAATGCGCCCTCGCGGACGCACAGGTCAGTCCGGTTTTGACGCTGTCGCAGCCACCACGGCGGCCGTCGACGCCTGTTTGATCAAGTCGTTGGCTTTGGAGCTGTCGAAGGGAGTCTTCTGAAAAATCTTGAGGAGAGCCTCGATGGCGGTATCGAATTTCACGATCCCTTCCTGGCCCTTTTTCATCTTGTCCAGGTGGGATTTTGCGATGACTTCCAGGCGTTTCGCAAGTTGCTCCACAGCCTTTTTGGCTTCGGTCACGTTCGACTTATCGACGAATGTCTTGACCTTCTCGAGTTCCTTTTTGGCTGCTTCCAGATCCTTTAGCACGCCCATGAAATCCACTCCTGAAAAACGTTCGTAAAAGAATTCGCATTCCGACGAATGCACGCGATCATAGCACATCGACCGCGGCATCGCTGTTCGCTTGGTTTGAAAACGACCGCGTTATCCCAACAACCGCCCATCGAACGGCAACGGCAGCAATTCCGCTAGCCGATGCGTGCCCTTCACCTCGTTGAGGTTGGCGAGGATCACATCGACATCGCCGCAGAATTCCCACAAGATTTGCCGGCATGCCCCGCAGGGCGGCGTCGGCTGTTCCGTGTCGCCGACGATCGCGACCGCTTTGAAGCCGAGCGGCTTGCGGCCCTCGGAAATCGCTTTGACGATGGCGACGCGTTCGGCGCAGATGGTGAGGCCGTAGGTCGCGTTCTCGACGTTGCAGCCGGTGACGATCGCGCCGTCGTCGCACAAAAGCGCCGCTCCGACTTTGAACCCCGAATAGGGAGCGTGGGCGTTGAGACGCGTCTGCCGGGCGGCGGCGATGAGATCGTCTGCGACGGACATGGCGTCTCCTCGTTGAGTCGATTATTCGATCGGCAACATCAGCCCGGCGATGGCGGCGTTGAGAATCGTCACCAGG
>JBAXFO010001170.1:0-1573 GCA_037139885.1 Planctomycetota bacterium | reverse complement strand
CGAAGGAACCGCGATACTCGGCGGGCGCGTCAGGCTTAGGATCAAAGCTGTCCAGATGGCTCGGGCCGCCGGATTGGAAGATGAAAATCGCGGATCGGGCCTTGCCTTGAACGGGCTCCGCGGCATCGAGGCGTAAATAATCGGCCATCGTCAGGCCGGCAACGCCGAGTGCGCCGACGCGCAGGAAGTCGCGGCGTCGAATACCGTCGCAGTAGCGGGAGCGGTTGGAGTTCATGGCAGTTTCCTCTCGTCTGTGGATCAGCGAATCGAGATGAACTCGCGAGTGTTGATGAGTGCGAGGAGTAGGTCTTGCATGGCGGTCTTCAAGTCCGCGACGTCGGTAAGATGCTTGGTGCAGCGCTCCAACTCCGGACCGCTAGGGGCGCGGCATACCGTGCGAAGGTAGAGTTCACGGATGAGCGCAGGCCGGTCGGCCGAGTTCGACAACTGCGCGATCCAGCCGTCGTTTCGCCGAATGATGTCGACGACCTCGGCATCGTTTTGGAGATAGATCGACTGCAATAAGTTGGGTTCGGTCGAACGCTCGCAATCGCACGTCATCTGCCGCTGGGGTTTACCAAAAAGTTGCAGGGCGTATTTCGCCCCCTCTGCGGCTTGCGGTCCGTAGTTCGGCACGGCCATGAGGGCACGTCCGGTTGGATCTTGCCGTATGCCTTCGGGCACGGCGGCCGACGCCTGCACGATCGCGTCATGCAAAACTTCCGCCGGCATGCGGCGCGAAATCGCACGGCTGAAATTCCGCTCGTCGTGGCGATTGGTGGCGTTGGGCTTCGAGGAAAGTTGATAGGTGCGGCTCGTCACGATCTGCCGGTGCACCCAGCGCATGTCGTAGCCGCTCTTGATGAATCCGTCGGCGAGATATTCGAGCAACGGGCCGTTGGACGGCGGGTTGGCGAGATTCAGATCGTCGGGCGGATTGACGATGCCGGCATGGAAATAGCCCGCCCAGACGCGGTTCACGAACGCCTTCGCGAAGTACGGATTGTCCGGCGACTTCAGCCACTTCATCAGCGGCACGCGCGGATCGTCCACTTCGTCGTTCAAGCTCATGCCGCCGAGCACGCGCAGCGAAAAGACGCGGTCGGCATTCTTCGACTTCTGCGCGAAGACGCCGGCTTTGCCGCCCTTCGCGAAGCCTTCACGGCTGCTGAACGTCTCAAAGAGCGGCACGACCTTGCCCGCACGGATCGCATCCTCCGCGGCGCGCTGGTCCACACTCCCTTCATTCTTTTTCCTGATCCCCGCTTCCCCGGCCATCTCCTGCGCGCGGGCGGCGGCCTGCTTGTCCGAGTAGCCGCGCGTGATGCGACCGAAGAACCCGGTGAACTGCTCGAAGTCCTCCTTGCGCCATTGGTCGAAGGGATGCTTATGGCATTGCGCTCACTGGATGCGCAGGCCGAGGAAGGCGTGCGAGAATTGCAGCGCGTTCTCCTCCGGCTTGTTCGTGTTGTGAACCTGCCACAGATACGGCACCGATGGCCGCCGGCGGATGTCGGCGGGATTGTCGGGTCGGATGTAGGAGCACATCTCCTTGCAGTAATCGTCGTAGCTC
>JBAXFO010001169.1:0-1574 GCA_037139885.1 Planctomycetota bacterium | reverse complement strand
GCCGATGAGGGCCATGCCGTGCTTGCGTTTTTCCGGCGGCGTGCTGTCGGCGATCACGGCCTGAGCCGTGGCGATGGTCGCTCCGGAAATGCCCGCGCCGATGCGCGCCACGAAGAAGAGCACCAAAGCGGTCAACGAATAATAATCGGGGTCGAGGGAAGCCGCGAAGCCGAAGAGGCCGTAAAAGAAGACCGAGCCCAACAGCCCGATGAGCAGAATCGGCCGCCGACCATGGCGATCGGAAATCCGCCCCCACATCGGCGCGAAGAAAAATTGCATCAGCGAGAACGACGCCATCAACATCCCCAGCGTCGCCCCCACGCCGACGCCGCTGCTCACGACGCGGCCGATATATTGCTCGCCCAAAACCGGCAACAACGGCAGCACAATGCCGAAGCCCAGCAGATCGATGAACACGACCAGGAAGACGATCAGCAGCGCCGAACGCGAGGCGGGGGTGATGGCTTGTTCGGAGTTGGCAGTCGTTTGAGTCATGGACGCGCGGCCAAGAGGAAGGTATCGTGGGAAACAACGCGATCAGCGGTATGGAAAAGATACCAACCGGCCGTAGGTTAAGCCACCCCGATAATCGACGCCCCTTCGGAAGCCCACGATGAATCAAGACGATCCCGCTCCCGCGTATTTGATCATCGACACCGAAAGCATCCCCGATGGCGACCTCCTCGCAAAGGTCAAATACCCCGGCGAAGACCTCGAACCCGTCGCCGCCATCGCCCGCGCCCAGAAGGAAGCCAGCGCCGCCTCGCCGACGGGGTCCGATTTTCTGCCCGTCACGTTCCAAATCCCCATCGCCGCCTGCGTCATCCGCGTCGGGGCCGATTTCGGTTTGCAGGCCGTCACCTGCCTCGACGCTCCCCTTTATCGGCCCAAGGCGATCGTCGAGCAATTCTGGAACGGCGTCGTCGCGTATCGCAAAAAGTACGGCGACCGCATCAAACTCGTGACGTTCAATGGCCGCGGCTTCGATGTGCCCCTGCTCGAACTCAACGCCTTCCGCCATGGCGTCGTCGCCCGCGAACACTTCGGCATGAGCCGCAAACGCTTCGACGGCTGGCATCTCGACCTGATGGATTGGCTCTCCAACTTCGGCGCCTATCGCATGGTGGGCGGCCTCAACCTTCTCTCCAAACTCCTCGGCAAACCGGGCAAAATGGAAATGCAGGGAGACATGGTCTATCAGCATTACTGCGACGGCAAAATGCAAGAGATCAACGACTACTGCATGTTCGACACTCTGGACACCTATTTCGTCTTCCTCCGCACCCGCGTGCTTTTGGGAGAACTCCATCTCGACGAGGAACAAAACGTGATCGCGAAGGCGAAAACCTGGCTGGAAGGGAAAGCAGGGGAATTGCCCGCGCTCAGCCAATATTTGGCGAACTGGGGCGAATGGCCTGCGGCGCTGTGAGCGATCCAGCCGACGCTGGCCGTGGAGGTTGGTCTGACGAGTGAACGTGCGGTTGCTGGATCGCGTGGGAAATTGCTAGGCGAGGCGTGCTGCAGGTAGCCCGACGCGTGAGCGAGGGTTGACGGCATCCCTCGCTCACGCGTCG
>JBAXFO010001168.1:0-1577 GCA_037139885.1 Planctomycetota bacterium | reverse complement strand
TTCGGCAAGGTGTTGTTGGTGACGATTTGTCCGTAAGGCGTCACGTCGCGTTCGCCGAGGCCGTAACAGTTGCTCTGGCGGATCGCGAAGGCGTCGCGGCCGACGGTGACGGCGATGTCTTCGATGAGGCTCTCGATGGCGGCGATCGCCTGCGGGCCGCCGAAGCCGCGAAAGGCGGTGTTGCTCGGCAGATTCGTACGGCAAACCGTGCCTGTGACATCGACGTTGGGGATGTGGTAGGCGTTTTCGCAGTGGATCAGGGTGCGTTCCATGACGGCGAGCGAGAGGTCGGCCGAGAAGCCGCCGTTCGAGTAAAAGTCGGTTTTGAGGGCGGCGATCTGGCCATCGCGGGTAAAGCCGACGCGATAGCGCGCCTGATACGGATGGCGCTTGCCGGTCACTTGCATGTCTTGATCGCACGAGAGAACGATGCGTGCGTTGCGGCCCGTGCGCTGGGCGACAAGCGCCGCCAGAATCGCGGGCTGGGCCGCTTGCGTTTCCTTGCCGCCGAAACCGCCCCCCATGCGCCGGCATACGCAAACGACCTGATTGAGCCGCAACCGCAGGCAGCGGGCGACAACCGACTGAATCTCGGTCGGATTCTGCGTCGACGAGTGCACCGTGATCTGGCCCGCCTCGCCGGGGATCGCCAGGGCCGCTTGCGGTTCGAGGTAAAAATGTTCCTGGCCGCCGATGGTGAGAACGCCTTCGAGAACGTGATCGGCCGACGCCAAAGCGGCGGCGACGTCGCCGCGCTGGATGCGGCGCGTGGGGCCGATGAAACTCTTTTGGGAGATGGCGGCGTCGATGTCGAGAATCGCCGGGAGGGTTTCGACCTCGATGCGGACCGCATTGCGTGCGGCGATCAGGGCGGAGCGCGACGTGGCGGCGATGAGCACGATCGGCTGGCCGACGTAAAAACATTCCGCACGGGCGAGCAATTCTTCGTCGTGAAAGATCGGACCGAACGAGTTTTCTGGAACCTCGGCATGCGTCAAAACGTCGACCACGCCCTCCACCGCCCAGGCTGCGGAAACGTCGATCGCCACGATACGGCCATGGGCGACGGGGCTGCCGACAAAATCGAGAAACAGCTCATTGCGCGCGGGAGCGATGTCGTCGATGTACGTGGCCGTGCCGGTGACGTGGAGCGGGGCGGAGTCGTGGGGGAGCGATTTGCCGAGGATCGTCATGGCGTAGCCTCCGAATGCGCTTCCACGCAGTCGACGTAAAACTTCGAGACGATGTTTTCCGCAAGCGTCCAGCGGAAGTCGCGTGAGCCGCGGACATCGGTGATCGGTTCGATTTCGCTGCGCGCGATCGCGCCGGCCTGAGCGAAGGTCTCGGCGGTGAAGCGTTTGCCTTGCAGAAACGTTTCGGTTCGCGGCAAGCGGATCACCGTGGCCGCCACTCCCGAATAAGCGATGTAGGCGCGCGTGATCAAATCGCCCGCGCGGCGGACGCGAAGGGCGGCTCCGAACGTGGCGATATCAAGATCGGTGCGGCGCGAGACTTTGTAGAGCTTGAGCGTGTCGTCGGCGCCGATCGTGGGGATGCGAATGTGCGTGATCAGTTCG
>JBAXFO010001167.1:0-1580 GCA_037139885.1 Planctomycetota bacterium | reverse complement strand
GGCGGGGCGGCGTAGTTCGACATGGGGCCGGCCATGCCGATGGCGGGGGACATGGCGACGAGGCCGAGGAGTTGGTTGAGCCAGCCGTTGGTGACGACGGTGTCGTTGTTGAGCAGGACGATGTGTTCGCCGCGAGCGCGGGCGATCGCTTCCTTGACGGTGTCGGGAATGTCGAGATCGGTGCCGGCGCGGACGATTTCAATGCGCAGGTTCGGCAGGCCGGCGGCGAGCCCTTCGAGATACTCGGCGGTGCCGTCGAGCGAGCCGATGTCAATGAAGATCAACTCGAACGGCGGGCGGGTGTGCTTCAGCAGGCTGGGGATGAGTAGCTTGGTGTATTCTCGCATGCCGCAGCACGGAATCAGGATCGACACCAGAGGGCCGAGCACAGAGGTTTGCGTGGCGGGTTTATCGGCAGTGAGGAGATCAGCGGGCATGGCGGAACATTCCGTATAAGGTTGGAGATTTCGGGTGTTTGAGAATCGGCAAACGAATCGGTTCAGTCGTGTTTGACGGCGAGTTCGGCGGGCTTCGGCGGCGGCTCAAGCGGCTTGCGGTCGTCCGACTTCGTGTATTTGCTGACGAGATTAATGAGCAGCAGATATTCATGCTGATGCCGCGTTGCGGATTGGGCGAGAACCTCTTGCTGCTTCTGCAGCAACCGATCGCGGAACTCGCCGGTCCTGTCGAGCGAGAAAGCTTGCGCAATCGTTTCGAGGGCGGCCGGGAAGCTCTTTTCGCGAGTGTAGACCCAGGCCAGGTTATAACGCGAACGCACATCCGATGGATTCACCGATTGAGCCTTCAAATAGGCTGACCGTGCCTCGGCCGTACGTCCGAACTCGTAAAGCCCGTCGCCGAGCGTGTTCCACAAATCGGCCGAACACGTCGGGTTGAGCGAAAGGGCGACCTTCGCCATATCGATGCCGGCCTTTGGATCGCGCATCTGGAACGTGAGAAACATGCTGATTTCGTTAAGCAGCACCCAGTTCCGCGGCTGTCCATCGAGAGCTTCGCGATAATAGCTCGCCGCCAATTCGAACCGTCCGGCCTTCAAACAGGCTCGTGCCCGCTGGATCGGTTCATCGACCTTCTCTTTCGCTTGATCTGCGAACCGCTCGAAGAACCGCGTCACCGTTTCCGATGACGGCTTCTTGCTGATGAGCCGCGAATGAATGCCGCGTCCATCGCCGGCGGGCTCGATGACCTGACAACGACCGCTATCGCCGAAGAACGCTTTGAGCAATGGAAAGTTCACGCCGACAAACGTGGCCAGGCTGAACCGCTGATGCTCGAATTCGTCGTCGCGCGTCGTCTGCGTCTGGCCATAATCGTTGACGAGAATGAACCCATCAGCGTGCGTCATTTCCAGCAGTCGTTCGAGGCTTTGGATCGCCCCATAGCTGTGCAAAAGCCGTTTCGTGATCCGGCGCCCGTAATCCAGGGCGAACTTGCCATGCGGAAGCGTCGTTGCATCGAACGGCCGATAATCGTATTCGGAGGCGAACAGCCCGTAAACTTCGAGAAGCTGCTGCCGATCTCCCGAATCCGTCGACTTCGCTTTCGCCTGGAGAAGATTC
>JBAXFO010001166.1:0-1581 GCA_037139885.1 Planctomycetota bacterium | reverse complement strand
CGAAGGTCATCGACGTCTTCGATGCCGACGCTTAATCGGATGAGCGAATCGTCGACTCCCCGGGCGTGGCGGAGGTCGGCGGGGATGCTGGCGTGGGTCATGGTGGCGGGGTGGCAGACGAGGGATTCGACGCCGCCCAGGCTTTCGGCCAGGCTGAAGAGTTTGGTGTGGGTGAGGAAGCGGTGCGTGGCGGCGACGCCGCCGGTGGGGCGGAAGGAGATCATGCCGCCGAACGATTTCATCTGGCGAGCGGCGATGGCGTGATTGGGGTGCTCCTTCAAACCTGGGTAAAAGACCTTGGCGACGCTCGGGTGTTTCGTGAGCCAGGTCGCGAGTTCGGCGGCGCTTTGCGAATGGCGGTCCATGCGGAGGGCGAGGGTTTTGATGCCGCGCAAGGTGAGGTAGGCGTCGAACGGCCCGGGCACGCCGCCGGCCGCGTTTTGATAGAAGGCGATCGGCTTCACCAGCTCGCTCGACCCGACGACGGCGCCACCGACGACATCGGAATGGCCGCCGAGATATTTGGTCGTGCTGTGGACGACGACATCCGCGCCGAGGGCGAGCGGCTGTTGGAGGTACGGCGAAGCGAAGGTGTTGTCGACGACGAGGATGGCGCCGTGGTCGTGGGCGAGCTTGGCGAGGGCGGCGATGTCGAGGATCTGCAAGAGGGGATTGGTCGGCGTCTCGATCCAAATCATCTTGGTCGCAGGGGTGAGGATCTTGGCGAAGCCCGCGGTCTCGGGATCGTCGGTGTAACGCGACTTCAGGCCCCAGGGTTGGAAGACGCGTTCGAGCAGGCGAAACGTGCCGCCATAAAGATCGGCCGCGGCGGCGACTTCATCGCCCGGTTTGAGCAGGCCCGCGAGCACAGCCGTGGACGCGGCCAGGCCCGAGGCGAAGGCCAGTCCCCGTTCGCCCCCTTCGAGCGAGGCGAGGCACGTTTCCAGAGCGGTGCGGGTCGGGTTGCCGCTCCGGGAATATTCGTAGCCCTTGTGTTGGCCGGGAGCGGCTTGCGTGTAAGTCGACGTGGCGTAGATCGGCACGACGGTGGCCCCGGTCGCGGGATCGGCGTCCTGGCCGACGTGGATGGCGCGCGTAGCGAAACCTTGAGACATGCGAGGCCTCCGTGGCAGGTTATTTCGTAGGGTCTTTGCGGACAGGATTCCAGTAGTTGATGAGATCGATCCGCGTCACGATGCCGAGGACTTCCCCCTCGTGAACCGCGAGCACGCCGGTGTTGCCCGCGAGCAGCAGGCGATACGCTTCATCCAAATTCGTGCTCGCTTCGACGAGCGGCAACGGCTTGGCCATGATGTCGCCGACGGCGATCGTTTCGGGGTCGCGGTGGTCGTGCAAGATGCGGGCGAGCGTCACTTCCTGGACGCTGCCGACGGGTTTGCCTTGATCGAGCACGGGCAGCTGCGAAATGCCGGCCGAGCGCAGCGTATCGATCGCGGAGGCGACGCTTTCGCTGGGCGAGATGATGAGCAGCGAGCGCTCGCCACGCGTCTTCAAGAGATCGCCGACGGTTTGCCTGGCTTCGGTCACCCATTGCAGCTTGTTGTCCGCCAGCCATTGGTC
>JBAXFO010001165.1:0-1581 GCA_037139885.1 Planctomycetota bacterium | reverse complement strand
GTGGGCTGTCGATCAGCGAGATCTTCGAAAAAACCGCCGCCCACGCCGACGACCTGTGCATCATCCGTTCGATGCATGCCAACACGCCGAACCATGAACAATCGATGCGGCTCATGAATTGCGGCGATGAACGCCTCGCTCGGCCCAGCATGGGTTCGTGGTTGAACTACGGTCTGGGAACGGAAAACCAAAATCTTCCCGGCTTCATTGCCATGTGCCCCGGACTGCCGGTCGCCGACACGTCGAATTGGCGCTCCGCGTTTCTGCCGGGGATCTATCAGGGAACGTACATCAATACGAACAATACCCGCGTCGATCAACTTCTCGACAACATCCAGAACACCCGGCTTAACCCCGGCGAACAACGTCGGCAACTCGACCTTTTGGCGGATTTGAATCGCCAGCATCAGCAACGTCGCGCTGAAGACGTTGCCCTCGAAGCCCGCATCCAGTCCTTCGAGTTGGCGTATCGCATGCAGCGGGAGGCCGGCGAAGCGTTCGATCTGAACCGCGAACCACAGAACATTCGCGATCTCTATGGTAACGGCATTCACGGCAAGCAACTGCTCATCGCCCGCCGATTGATCGAGCGCGGAGTTCGCTTTGTGCAGTGTTATCACGGCGACGTGCAACCGTGGGATAGCCACGGCAATATCGAAGGCGAGCATCGCAGATTGGGCCGAGAGTGCGATGGCCCCATCGCGGCACTGTTGACCGATTTGAAAAGGCTCGGACTTTTCGAGGAAACCCTGATACTGTGTGGCGGGGAATTCGGTCGAACCCCGGCAGTGGAATTGATGGGTGGCTCCCCCGCGAACGGACGCGATCACAATCACTGGGGCTTCAGCGTTTGGCTCGCGGGCGCCGGCGTCAAGGGAGGCCATATTCACGGCGCGACTGATGAGTTCGGCTACCGTGCCGTCGAGAACCGCGTCCACGTTCACGATTTGCATGCCACGATCTTGCATCTGATGGGTCTGGACCACGAAAGGCTGACATATCGCCACGCCGGGCGCGATTTCCGTCTCACGGACGTTCACGGCAATATTGTTCGTGATATTTTGGCCTAAAAGCAAATACGCGAGGTTGCGCCAGCAGGTCGTCTGCGTCGAACCGGTGTTCGGTCTCGGAATCAGTCTTTAATAGGGGTGCTATCCGGCCATGAGTAAGTCACTGCATTCCCTGATCGTTCTGTTCCTCGCATCGCTTGCGTCGCTCGGCGAGGCTCGCGCCCAAACGCCTGCCTCGCAAATTCAGGTTCGCGCGGGCTTCGCGGTGGAGCGGGTTTACGTGCCCAAAGGCCAGGGGTCGTGGGTCGCGATGTGTTTTGACGACAAGGGGCGAATCTATGCCTCCGCCGAGCCGCTCGCGGAGATCATGGCATGAGAACGTCCTTCAGGACCTTTTGGGCGTTGTGGTTGACGACATTCGCTCTGGCGCAGGTCAGCCTTTCCGTTGCACGGGCGCAAGATTCGTCCGATGTGACGAAGGTCATCGCGCCGTTCATCGAGAAGCATTGTGTCAATTGCCACGGCGAGAAGAAACCGAAGGGGGAAGTGTCGCTTCACGTCTTCAAGGACG
>JBAXFO010001164.1:0-1582 GCA_037139885.1 Planctomycetota bacterium | reverse complement strand
ATTTTGTGCAGTGTAAGAACGTCCGCAAGCGTTTCATCCTGCTCGGGCTCCTCGGATTCCCGCGACGACTTTGTCTTATTTGTCCTCGACGGGATGGCTTCCGCCTCCCCGGTTCCGAGAGGCGGAGTCGCCGGTGCTGTCGCCTTTTGGCGAGGAACTTTGGCCGCCGGCAACGTGAAGGCACCGAATGGCGTATTGATCGTGTTTGGGCTTTCGTCCTCCGAAGTGAGAGGGGTCCCGCTTGAGTTTTGCCCCAACGCCGAATCCGAGCTCGTGAAGTTGTCGAGCGGGCTGGTTCCCAGGCTAGGCGTGTCCGTTGCCGGCTCAACGATTTTTCCTGTGTCGGGGTCGATGGTTCCTTCTTTCGGCGGCACGACACTCCTAGGCTTGGACTTAGTCGCGGTTTCCGCCTCGGGCTCCGGATCCGGTCCGGGTTGGGGTTTGTCGAGCTCGGTTTCGTCTCGAGAAACAAAGTTATCACCTTCGAGCGCGAGGTCAGGCTCGAACGTCACCAATTTCATTCCCAGGGCCTCGGCCGCGGCGTGCCGATACAGGGCCAGTTGCACTTGTCCGAGCCGCGTGTGCCCCTCCGCCCAGTCGGGGCGAATCTTGAGCGAGTTGATCAGCGCAGTCTTCATCGTTTCGAGAACTGGGCGGGAATACCGAGGGATATCGGTCGTGACCCATTGCGCGCCCGGGAGCGGAATTTGTGCCTGTTCAATCAAACGCTCGAGCTTAACCTGTGACGCCTGATACGGGACCAAAATGCAGGCCGTTACCAGCAGAGCGATGTTTTTCAACGTCACAACGAGCCGTTGGAGACCCGGCAAAAACCTGTTCCCTTCGTTCGGGTTCGCTTGGGATTCCTCTTCTTCCTTACACAGCCCCAACCGATACATCTTCGAAGCCAGAACAACGGCGGGAACGGTGACGCCGGCGACGTGAAGAGGGAAGTCGGCCAGCGATTGCGTGGTGATGGTCGTGATACCAAACAGACAGCCCAGAAGAAGTGTACGCATTCCCTTTGGTGCCTGCCGAACCGCGAGCAATGTCTTTCGGAAGAGGTCAAAGACGATCACAAAGAGGAGCCCTAGACCCACCAATCCCGCTTCCACCAGCATCTCAACGTATTCACTCTCGCCGTGCGCGGCGAACTTGTCGCGAAACGCAATATCAACAGGGTTATAGTTCGGCGAGGTGACTTCGGCGTAGGTTCCGATTCCCGTTCCGAGAACTGGAAACGACTTCCAAGTTTGCCAGGCGCTTTCCCAGACCTCGGCGCGGCCGTTAAGGCCAGTCGTTAACGAAGCGTAAATGGTTCCTAATCGGGCGATCGGCGAAGATGGTCCGATCGACATCAAGAAGACGACAGAAAGGATCAGAAGTGCCGCCAGCGTCGGTAAGACTCTTGAGAGACGCATCCGCAACATCGCGAGAACGACCAGGAAAGAACTGACCATCGCGATCGCCCCGCCGCGCACGGCCTCCGAACCCGCGCCCGCGGAGGCCGACGAGCCTGCCGCACCGGAGCCCGCCGCCGCGGCCGAGAGCCAGGCGCGCGGAGATCTGCCGGGCGTCCGGT
>JBAXFO010001163.1:0-1583 GCA_037139885.1 Planctomycetota bacterium | reverse complement strand
TTCTTTCCCTCGAGCTTTACTCATACGCAATCGTATCCGGAATCCGCTGCCGCACCGCATAGATCGCCGGGCCAAGGCCCGCGAGGATGGCGGTGATCATGGCGCCGGCGGCCACGAACAGGGCTTCCTTCCACGGCAACACCACCGGAAACAGCATGCCGGCGTCTTCGAGGATGACGACGTGCAAGACATACCACTCCAGCGGCACGCCGACGAGAATGCCGATGAACGTGCCGATTACGCCCATCAGACACGCTTCCGCGAGAACCGTCATGATGACTTGTTCGCGCGAGGCGCCGACGGCTCGCAAGAGGCCCATCTCGTGTTGCCGTTGCAAGACGGCGATCAACAGAGCCGTCACGACTCCCAGGCCGGCGACCAGCATGACGACGATGAGTTGGGCGTACGCGACGCTGTAAATTTTTTCGACCATGCCGTCGATGTGCATCTTCAAGTCGCGGCGGGTGAGGGCGAAGAGGCCGTGGGTGGCGCCGTATTGGGAGAGGAGCGAGAGTTTCAGAGCTTCGACGTCGCCGCCGGGTTTCAGGTAGATGTCCATGACGTCGGCCTGGGTGTCGTTCCAGGAGGCGACATAGTCGCGGCGGTGGACGTACATGGTGCCGTGCGTCCAGCTAAAGTCGGCGATCTCGCCGACGACGCGGAGCGACACTTCGCCGGCGGGGCTGGGGATCTTGATCGTGTCGCCGCGCTTGAGCTTGTGCAGGGCGGCCATGTTTTCGGAGATGAGGACGCCGCCGGGAGTCTCGTCCATTTCGCGGTAGAGCTCGATCTCTTTGAGCTTCTTCATGCGAGGCTTTTCGGCGCGATAAAGGCTGCCGGCGTCGCAAACGAGCATCATGACCTGCGTGCCATTGAGCGGAACTTTCCGGACGCGCACGGCCAAGATCGAATCGACCCCTTCGAAGGCCCGCACCTCATCGACGAGGCTGGCCGGCATCGGTTGCGTTTGTCCGCCCGCGCCCACCGGACTTCCCGAGGTGACGAGCAGATCGGCGGCGATGTAGTCGTCGAGCCAGGTGCGCACCGCTTCACGGTTGCTGCAAATGACGCCGCCGGTTTGCACGACGAGCGAAACCCCCGCCGCCAGAGCGCCAATGACGAGCCCGGTGCGACCCGGCGAACGCACGATATTGTCTGCGGCGAGGCGCCACTCGATGCTCAAGTAACGTCGCACGAACGGTTGAAAGATTCGGGCGATGAGGCCCGAAAAGAACGGCGAGGCGAGCAAGCCGCCGATGAGCACGATGCACATGCCGCCGAGGGTGCCCCAGCGTTTCGGCAGACTACCCCGGCTCAAGATCATGGCGGTGCCGACGGCGACGAACAGCATGCTCGTCACGATATGCATCACCAGACTTTGCACCGACGACGATTTCAGCACCTTCCGAACGGCCTCAGCCGGGGTCTCGCAGGTCGCTTTGAACGCGGGAATGAGCGAGGCGAGCAGCGTCGTCGTCATGCCGGCGACGATGGCGACGGCGAAGAGAAGCCACGAGATATCGACCTGGCGGGCATCGACCGCGAAGAAGACGTCGGACAGGACTTGTTGCATGGGCCGCAAG
>JBAXFO010001162.1:0-1585 GCA_037139885.1 Planctomycetota bacterium | reverse complement strand
TGTCGCCATCGGTCTTGAACAGCACCGCGGTGCTGTTCAAGACCGATGGCGACAACGTCAAGAAGTACTGGATGCCGAACGGCTAGTCCGGAATTTCGGTGGTTTTAAAAGCCGCCGTTGTCGACCCCGATCATCATTTCAACGTTTGCCTGACTGAAGGATCACACACATGTCCCGCGTTAAACGTGGCGTTACCGCCCACGCCAAGCACAAGAAAGTCTACAAGGCCGCCAAGGGCTTTTATGGCCGCCGCAAGAACACCATCCGCGTCGCCAAGCAGGCGGTCGAAAAGGCGAACCAGTACGCGTTCCGCGACCGCAAGCGCAAGAAGCGCACGTTCCGCGCTTTGTGGATCCAGCGCCTGAACGCCGCCGTGCGGCCGTTCGGCCTGAACTATTCGCGCTTCATCGATGGCCTCACCAAGTCGGGCCTGAACCTCGATCGCAAGGTTCTGTCCGACATCGCGATCAACGAGCCGGCGGCTTTTGCCGCCATCGTCGAGAAGGTCAAGGCCGCGATTCCGGCTCCGGCCGAAACGCCGCGCGCCACGGCGTAACTTGCTTACCCTCCCCTGCAGGGGGAGGGTCGCTTGCCTGAGCGTCAGCGAAGGCGAGCGGGGTGGGGTGCCGCTCACTGAAGAAGATCACCCCCACCCGATTGCGCTTTTCGCGCAATCGACCTCCCCCCTCCAGGGGGAGGTGGGCACCGGGGTTAATTCATGTCCGACATTGCCAAGCTTGAAACCGAACTCATGAGTGCCGTCGCGTCCGCCAAGGACGAAGCGGCGCTCGAGGCCGTGCGCGTCGCGGCGCTGGGCAAAAGCGGTTCGGTGTCGGCGCTGTTGAAAACGCTCGGTTCGATGACGCCGGACGAACGTAAAGCGCAAGGCCCGGCGATCAACGGCTTGAAGGAGCGCATCACTTCAGCCATCGGCACCGCCAAAGAAGCGCTCGGCATGGCGGCGCTCGACGCGCGGCTGGCGAGCGAGACCGTCGACGTCACGTTGCCGACGCGCGAGACGCCGGCCGAGCAGGGCCGCGTTCACCCGATCAGCCAGGTGATCGACGAGCTGACCGCGATCTTCGCCGACATGGGCTTTGCCGTCGCGGAAGGGCCGGACATCGAGACCGACGACTACAACTTCACCAAATTGAATTTCCCGGAAGGCCATCCGGCGCGGGAAATGCACGACACCTTCTATTTCCCGCCAAAGCCGGACGGCTCGCGCCTGTTGCTGCGCACGCATACCTCGCCTGTGCAGGTGCGCACCATGCTGACACAGAAGCCGCCGATCCGCGTCATCATTCCCGGCCGCACCTATCGCAGCGATTCAGATCAAACCCACACGCCGATGTTCCACCAGGTCGAAGGCCTGGTGATCGACAAGACGTCGCATATGGGTCACCTGAAATGGATTCTGGAAGAATTCTGCAAGGCGTTCTTCGAAGTCGATTCCGTCAAGATGCGTTTCCGGCCGTCGTTTTTTCCGTTCACCGAGCCGTCGATGGAAGTCGACATCCAGTGCCGCCGCGACAAAGGCGAAATCCGCTTCGGCGAAGGCAATGACTGGCTCGAGATTCTCGGC
>JBAXFO010001161.1:0-1585 GCA_037139885.1 Planctomycetota bacterium | reverse complement strand
TAGCATGAACGATCGCGAATTGGCCATGCTGCGGCGGCAGCGGATCGGGTTTATCTTTCAATTCTTCAATTTGCTCCCCACGCTCACGGCCGTGGAGAATGTCGCCCTGCCGCTGTTGCTCTCAGGGGAAAGCCGTACGCAAGCGCTGAAGCCGGCGATGGAGCAACTCGAACGCGTCGGGCTGCATTGCCGGGCGGAGCATTTTCCCGATGAGATGTCGGGCGGCGAGATGCAGCGGGTGGCGATCGCCCGGGCGTTGGTGATCAAGCCGCAAGCGGTGCTCTGCGATGAGCCGACGGGGAATCTCGATTCGGCGAACAGCGCGGAGATTTTGAAGCTCTTGCGGAGTTTGCCGCAAGAGGGGGAACGGGCGGTCGTCATGGTGACGCACGATCCGTGCGCAGCCAGTTTCGGCGACCGGACGATCCACCTGCGCGATGGCCTGATCGAATCGGAATGTTCCACCTCTTCACGGACGAACCATGTGGTCTCTCTATCGAACGCTTAGCTTCCGCTACGTAAGCCGGCGCTGGCTGCGGGCGGGGCTGATCGCGCTCAGCGTCGGACTCGGCGTGGCCACGCTCGTCGCCACTCAAGCCCTCAACTGGACCATGGCCCGGGCGGCCGTGTTCGCGTCCAACCCGACCTCCGGCTTCGCCGACTTCATCGTCGCCAACGGCGAGCTCCCCGTGCCGCGGGCGCTCGAAAAGGAAATCTCGAATGTGTCGGGGGTCGCCGAGGTCGCGCCCCGGATCTTCGCCAATGCGTTCGCTCCGCAGCTCAACGACCGGGCCGTGCTCGTGCTGGGCATCGATGCGTTGGGGGCTCTGAAACAGGCGACCTCGACATCAAACCCGATTGAAGTGAGCGAGGAAACCCGCGCCCGGTTCGGGGGGCTGTTCGCCTTCTCGAAGGTGCCGTTCGTCGGCGGACCGCCGGTGGCTCTCGTCGGCCGAGAGCTCTTTAAAACCTTGCCGAACGACACGGCCCTTGTGTCATTACGGCGCAGCAAGGCGGCTCCCGCGAAAGAATACGCTCTGGCCGGGCCCGTTGATGCGTCCGGGAATGCCGCCGCTCTGGCCGGGTTCGTGGCCGTCATGGATCTCGCTGACGCCGCCAGGCTGTTCGATATGCCAACCGATCAAGTCCACCGCTTCGACATCACCCTGAAACCCGGCACGGACCCGGAAAAAACCCGAGCCGACATCGAGACCGTCCTTAATGGCCGGGCGTTGGTGCGGACGTTCGCCGAGCAATCGCAGAACACGCAAAACGTGATGGCGGGCATGCAGACGGGGTTTTCCCTATGCGGGTTGGCCGCCCTCGTGGTCGGTTTGTTCCTCGTTTATAACGCTCTCTCCGTGACCGTGACCGAACGCCGCCATGAAATCGGCGTCCTCCGCTCGCTCGGGGCGACGCGTGGCCAAATCCTGAAACTTTTCGCCGGCGAGGCGCTGCTGCTCGGCTTCATCGGCTCGCTGCTCGGCATCCCGATGGGCCTGGCGCTGGCGAACCTCGGCTTGCGGCCCATGCAACAAGTCCTGTCCGACGTCTTCTTCGCGGTCGATGCCCGTCAGGTCGATAT
>JBAXFO010001160.1:0-1586 GCA_037139885.1 Planctomycetota bacterium | reverse complement strand
AGCTCGCGCGCTCGCGCGGGGTCGAGGCGGCTTTCGCGTAGGGTTGATGGAAGCGGCTGTGGGCAAGCCGCTGCCGCCGGCGGCTTGCCCCACGATTGTCCTTTATTTCGCTGGAATGCGCAGCGACAGTAAGAATTGTTCGATGTCGGGTCCGTAAGTCGTCGTCTTGGGACTGACGGCGACGATTTGATAAACGTTGTTTTGCTGCGCGAAGACCCGGGCGCGGGCGAGTAAGTCGTCGGCGGCGATGACAACGCTTTTGCCGGGCATCTGATCCATGACGACATCGCTGGTTTCCGTGACGGTTCCCTTGAGGTCTGCCGCCAGCCTGCGGATGGTGTCGTCGATGCGTTCTTTGTTGGTCGCGTTCAGCTTCTTGTTCGGCAAAAACCGGAAGACCGTGACTTGCAGCAGCGTCGCATCGGGAAGTTCCGCGTTCATGATGAAGGCCGTGGCGGAGAGGTCTTTGGAGACGGGGTTTTTGATGTTCTCTTTGGGAACGCTGGCCGCACCGGGAAGTTTAACGGTGTATCTCCCGAGATTGCTGGCGAAGCCTCGAGGTTTCTTCGCGGGTTCGGGCAGCGGGGCGGAAATCGGCGCTCGCTTCGCGGCGTCGATCAAGGCCGTACGAAAGGCGCTCACAGGATTGGCGATTCCCGTTGTGACATTGCCCGTTGTGCGGCCGCCCAGATGAATGCCCACGACCTCGCCGGCGGCATTGAGGAGGGGAGCGCCGCTCGTGCCGGGAAGGCGCAATGCCGAATCGAACGTATAGGTGATGCTCTTCGCATTGACGTCGCTCACTTTGGCGCGGTACGTGCGCTGATTGGGATCGTTCTCCGCCGAATACGCAAGCCACACGAGATCGTTTCGCTTTGGCGTCTCGGCAGCGAGTCGTGCGGGGCTCAGGAGCGCGTCCTTGGTCGCCCAGAAGGCCATGACATCGCCGACTTGCGAATCCCGGCCCAGCGGCGCGGTGTTCGGCAAGGCGATGCCCGGTTGTTTCAGCGTCAGGTCTTTGTCATTGTCGAACATTTCGACGAGGGTCAGAGCTTTCACCTCCGCGGGCACCTTCGTTCCGGGGACATCAACGGGGAGCCCGCCCGACGGTCCCAGAAGATGCAGCGCTGACAAAATGACCGGGTTTTCGATGTCGTCCAGTTTGACGGCGAATGCCGACCCCGCGCCAATGTCTCGCGTCTTCAGATGGAAGGTCGGAAAAAAGACAAAGTTGGCGGCCACGGTTGGATCGGCGACATTAATGGGCGGCGCCGCGTCGTTCGGCCCCGGTGCGACGGCAGGAGCGGCCGGTGCAGCGGCGGCGGCGGGGACGGGTAAAGGCGTGGTTTTGCGGAAAACGAGAATCGCCGTCGCCATGCCGCCGCCGATCACGATCGCGAAGATCAGAATCCCCACGCCGAGAAACACCGGCCATCGTCCCAGGCTTTCTGGCGACTTCCCGATTTGTTCCGGCGGCAGGCCTGCGAGCTCGTCCCTACGCCCGCGTCCGGCATGGAGGAACATGCGAGCGCCGAACACAACCGCCGCTGCTCCGACAAACAGCAAAATAAGTCCCTTCCACCATA
>JBAXFO010001159.1:0-1587 GCA_037139885.1 Planctomycetota bacterium | reverse complement strand
CGATGCGGGCAATTACGGAGCCGATGACATCCAGGTCCTCGGCTTCCCTGAAGCCATTCGCAAGCGCCCGGGCATGTACGTTGGCGGCGCGAATGAAAACGGGCTGCATCATCTCGTCTATGAAGCCGTCGATAACGCCGTCGATGAAGCCATGGCGGGCTACTGCAAAACCATTAAAGTCCAGATTTATAAAGACGGCTCCGTCTCCGTCGAAGACGACGGGCGCGGCATTCCGGTCTCCGAACATCCGTCCGAAAAAATCAGTACGCTCGAAGTCGTGCTTACCAAGCTCCACGCCGGTGGAAAATTCGGCGGCGACACCAAGGGCTACAAAGTTTCCGGCGGCCTGCACGGCGTCGGCGTGAAGTGCGCCAACGCGCTCAGCGAATGGTTCCACGTCACCGTCCAACGCGACGGCGGCATCTTCGAAATCACGTTTGATCGCGGTGTTCGCAAAGCACCCGTTGCACGCACGGGCGACTCGTCAAAGACCGGCACCAAATTGCATTTCAAGCCCGACGCGGAGATCTTCCCCGTCCCGGAATTCAAACTCGAAACGTTGACCAAACGCTTCCGCGAAATGGCGTTTTTGAATCCCGGCCTGCGCATCAGCATTTTCGATGAACGCACCGGACACAACGAAGTCTACGACTATCCGGGCGGCATCAAAGCTTTCGTCGAACATCTCAACACCGGCCGAAACGCGATCCACAAAGACGTCATCTTCTGCCGCGCCGAAGCGCAGGACATCGCGGTCGAAGTCGCGTTCCAGTACAACGACGGCTACGACGAAAAGATTTTCTGCTTCGCCAACAACATCAACACCCCCGGCGGCGGCACCCATCTCAGCGGCTTCAAAACCGCCGTCACGCGCGTCTTCAAAAACTACATGAAGAACAACAATCTCTCTGAGAAAGACATCGATGTCTCGGGCGAAGATTTGCGCGAAGGATTGACCGCGATCATCTCGGTCAAAATCCCTGAACCGCAGTACGATTCCCAGAACAAATTCCGCCTCTGTAACGCCGAAGTCGAAGGCCTCGTCAACAGCCTGCTCGGTCAGAAACTCGAAGAAGTCTGCGAGACCAATCCCAAAGTTGCGACGGTCATTTGTAAAAAAGCAAACGCCGCCGCAGTCGCGCGTGAAGCCGCTAAAAAAGCGCGCGATCTCGCCCGTCGCAAAGGCGCGTTCTCGGGCGGTGGATTGCCCGGAAAACTCGCCGATTGCCAATCGCGCGACACCGAAGAAACTGAACTCTACCTGGTCGAAGGAGACTCCGCAGGCGGCTCGGCCAAGAGCGGCCGCGACCGTAAGTATCAGGCGATTCTGCCGCTGCGTGGAAAAGTCTTGAACGTCGAAAAAGCCCGAGCCGACAAGATGCTCGCCAACGCCGAAATCTTCACGCTGATTCAAGCCATCGGCGCGAACATCGGCGACGAATTCAACATCGCGAAATTGCGCTACGGCAAGATCATCATCATGACCGACGCCGACGTCGACGGCTCGCACATCCGCACGCTGTTGCTCACTTTCTTCTACCGCCAAATGGCAGCGCTGCTCGAACAAGGCCGCGTCTACTGCGCACA
>JBAXFO010001158.1:0-1588 GCA_037139885.1 Planctomycetota bacterium | reverse complement strand
GTGACGATGTCGGGCACCGCCGTGCCGCGCGGCAGCACGAGGGTGAGCGGCCCCGGCCAAAAACGGGCGCTCAGGCGGTCCGCGATCTTGGGTACGTCGGCGACGAGTCCATCCAGGTCGGAACGCTGACCGATATGCACGATGACCGGATTCGTCGCAGGCCGACCTTTCGCCTGAAAGATCTGCCCCACGGCGGCGGCGTCGAGCGCATTCGCCCCCAAACCGTAGACGGTCTCGGTCGGGAAGGCGACCAGTCCGCCGGCGCGAATGACGGCGGCGGCGCGAACGATGGCGTCGCGCGAGGCCGGCAGAACTGCGGTGGGCCGGGGCATGATCAACTCTTGCGAGGGGCTTCGTTCTTGTAGATGCGCATGGGATTGAGGGCCATCATCACTTCGTGAAACGATGCGGGGCGATCGTCCTTTTTCTTGGCCAACATCCGCAAGACGAGCTTCGAGAATTCGTCGGTGAGCTCGGGGTTCGCAACTTGCGGCGACACCGCCGCCTCCGAAAGATGTTTACGCAGCAAGTCTTTCTCCGACGCTCCGCGAAACGGCGGCCGATTCGTAACGAGTTCGTAGACGGTGGCGCCGAAGCTATAAACGTCGGCCCGGCCATCGAGCGGTTGGCCGAGAATCTGCTCGGGCGACATGTAGCTGCGCGTGCCTTGAATGACGGCCTTGCGGCGAAACAGTTTGCTTAAGAAGTTTTCCGTTTCGACCTTCTTCGCCAGGGCGAAGTCGATGATGCGCAGTTCGCAACTGGCGTTGATGAGGAAGTTATCGGGCTTGATGTCGCAGTGCACCCAGCCCGATGCGTTGACATACGCCAGACCCGTGGCGGCTTGCTTCACGATGGAACGCATGTTGGTCTTGAGGAATTCGAATTCTTTGCGTTGCAGCCGGGCCTTGAGGCTGCCGGCGGGAAAGTATTCCATGATGTAGTGAGGGGAGACTTTTTCCTTACTCACGGAGAAGATCTTAATGACGTTCGGATGGGCCATCTGGATGCCGACGGC
This sequence comes from Planctomycetota bacterium, assembly GCA_037139885.1. Taxonomy (GTDB): domain Bacteria; phylum Planctomycetota; class Planctomycetia; order Gemmatales; family Gemmataceae; genus JAIEPT01. Next base: position 570 of record JBAXFO010001158.1, on the reverse strand, counting down.
GGCTTCGTGGAACAAGGCGTCGCGTGCGGCGGCGTTCGACGAGTCGTTGTCGGACAGCACCTTCATCGCGAAATGCCGGCTGCTCGTCGGCTCGACGACTTCCCAAACCTGGCTGGTCTGGCCGTTGCCCAGGAGTTTCACGAGGCGATAGCCGGCGACGATCTGGTCTGCCACGAAAAACCTCCGACATCGCATGACGGCAGAGCCGCGGCGACATCAACTGTCGAGAAGATCTTGAATGAACCCCGTGATCCGCCGCACCTGGGCAGAGCGGTCGAATTCCGGAAGCGTCGCAGGCATCTGGGCGGCTTTGGCGCGAAGCTCGTCCCAGGTGATTCTACGCATCAGAGCGGCCATGGCGCCGATGTATGTCGGATGCCACGGCGTGGGACCGGGCAGCCGCCACAGCCAACCCGAGTCGAGATCGTACGCCAACGGAATCTGCCCTGTGACCGTCGGCAAGCGAGCGGCCACGTATTCGCTGATCTTGGTCGTGTATCGGAACGAGCCCACGCCATCGACGGATTGCGGCAAACTGGCGACATCCATCGCGGCCATATAGTCGAGTAC
>JBAXFO010001157.1:0-1588 GCA_037139885.1 Planctomycetota bacterium | reverse complement strand
TACTGTTCAGATGTATTTGCTAGGCGCAAATACCGTGCCGAACACGATTGGGTCGCGAACCTGATCGAGGAAGCGGCGATTGATCTCATAGACGATTTCCAGGTGGCGCGGCAGCAGCAGTTCGAACAGATGAACCGGCCATTTCTCGAGCGCCTCCGGCAACAAGGTATGGTTGGTGTAAGCGAGGGTGCGGACGGTGAGGTCCCAGGCGTCGTCCCAGCCGAGTTTGGCTTCGTCGAGCAGAATGCGCATCAATTCGGTGACGGCCAATGACGGGTGCGTGTCGTTGAGCTGAATGGCGACTTTGTCCGGCAAGGCGTGCCACTCGGGGTTGGACCGGCGGAAGCGGGCGATGATGTCGGCCAGGGAGCAGGCGACCAGAAAGAACTCTTGAACGAAGCGCAGATGCTTGCCCGCCGTTGTGGAATCGTCGGGATAAAGAACGCGGGTGAGATTTTCGGCCATGACCTTGTCGTGGACGGCGCCAAAGAAATCGCCCTGGCTGAATTCGAGGAAATTGAAGAACTCGGGCGAGCCGGCGCCCCAGAGACGCAGGGTGTTGATGTTTTTGCCGCCGTAACCGATGATCGGACGATCGTAGGGAATGCCGAGCAGCACGGACGGGTGGTTGGACTCGAAGACGGCTTTGCCGTGATCGATGCGGATGTGGGCGTTGACTTGCACCTGCACCGTGTCGGCGTAGCGGACCGTTTCCCAGGGATCGGGACGGCTCAGCCAATTGTCGGGCGTTTCGGTCTGGTAGCCGGCCTCGATCGCCTGCCGGAAAATGCCGTATTCATAACGCAGTCCGTAACCGTGGGCGGGAATTTGCAGGGTGGCCAGGGAATCGATGAAGCAGGCGGCCAGCCGCCCGAGTCCGCCGTTGCCCAATCCCGCGTCGGGCTCCGTCTCCGCCAGAGCCATGAGATCGACCCCCTCTTCCTGCATCACCCTGCGAATGAGCGGATCGATCATCATGTTGAGCATGTTGTTGCTCAGCGATCGACCGATCAGAAATTCCATTGAAAGGTAATACACCCGTTTGGGATTCTCTTGATAGTACGTTTGCTTGGTCTTGAGCCAACGCTGCGCGAGGACGTCGCGGATGCAGCGGCTGATCGCTTGAAACCGCTGCCGAAGGCTCGCCTTTTGCGGCTCGACCATGTGATCGAAAACGAGATGGCGGCGAAACGAATCGATCGCCTGGCGAGGCAGCCGGACCGCGCCGCATTCGTACTGCTGAATAATGTCGACGCCGACGTTGCCAGTCTGGCCGGAGCCTGCGGCATTGCCGTGGGAATGTTGCTGCATGACCTATCTCGCTCGAGCGCGGGGGAATGGCCGAAGAAGCGAATTGCTGTTGCTTTATTCCGGCCATTCATCGCTGGCGAGATGAAGCGGCGATATGCATCAAATCTTCACCGTTTGGTGTTGGTCCGTGGTTCCCAGTCTCAATGAGGCGTACGCGGCCAAAAGTGATGAAATGGTGGCTTGCCGGGAATGGGCAGCGACGGCGCGCGCGGACTCGCCCGACTGAAAACCCTCGGCTGGCACACGATCGCCCAAGACAAGGCTTCCTGCATCGTCT
>JBAXFO010001156.1:0-1589 GCA_037139885.1 Planctomycetota bacterium | reverse complement strand
CCCCTTGCATGCGTTTTCATTCGCCCGCGCCTCGAAGAACGCCGCCGCCGCCGCGTTGGATGTGACGCCGCTGCCCTCCCGGCCACGGGTGCAAGCCGCTGTCACATGGACGACGCAACCGCAAACGATCGGCCTCGACGCGAACCTCACGATCAGCGCGATCGATGAGTTTTCGCTCGTGCCGATCAAATTGGCGGAGAACGTCGTGCTTCGCGATATTCAAGGCGCCGATGTGCATCACTGGAGCCGTAATGGGTCCGCTCTGGACATCTGGCTCGTCGGTCCTCGCAAGAAGACCGCGCTGACCATCGTCGGTTGGATTCCGCACACGTATCCAAAATCCGAGACGATCGCACTGCCGAGCGTCACGGTCGTCGGCGCGGCCGCCGAAACTTCGCTGCTGACGCTCGCGGCCGCCACCGGTTTCGCGCTCGAACCGACGCTCGCCAAGGGATTCACCGAGGAGCCGGCTGACGCCTCCGGCCGACATTTTCGCCTCGGCAGCGGCGCGAGTCCTGTCGAATGCCGGATGCGCTCCCATGCCGCCGTCGCGGAGTTCGAAACGTTGACGACGGCGGAAGTTCACGACGATGCCTGCGCCGTCGGACTGCATCTTCACGGCCGCATCGATTACGGTGAGTTTCCGGATTTGCAAGTACGCGTCGTCGACTGGCCGACATCGGCGCCCCGGCTGATCGTCCCCTTCGCGGGGGCCAAAGTGAAGCATGCCGTCAGCGGCCGTGACCATGTCTGGACGATCAGCGTTCCGCCGGGCACGCCGCAGCAGATTTCGTTGAGCGTGCTCGGCAAAATGCCGCTAGCTGCGGGGGTGGCGTTCAACTTGCCGCAAGTCGTCATCGAACGCGGCGGCCGTCTCAGCGAAACCATTGTCGCTCTGGCCGGGGCCCAGATCGCTGCGTCTCAAAACGCCGGAGCGACGAACGTCAAACTCGCAAGCGTTCGCTCGAGCACGAAAGAATTGCTTCCCTGGCCTCTGGAACAGGCTCGGCTCCGCGCCGCAGGAGCCCAGTTTGGGCGATTGCTCAACGGCAGCCATGCGCTCGCCGTGCAGTCGCGGGCGGTCGCCATCGCGCCGGTCGCCCAAATCTTGTCGGCTCAGCATCGCATCGTCGTCGGCGACGAACAGCAATGGTTGCACCAAATGGCTTGGACGCTGTGGGCGACCTCAGGCATCGACCTCGACGTGCATCTTCCGCCCGGTTCGAAGTTCGCCGCGTCGCGCGTCGACGATCAACCCGCCAGCCCGCGCCAAGCTGGGCCGGACCTGATCTCGCTGCCCATCTCCGCAAGCATGAAGCCGCGCACGGTCGTCGTTTCATGGACCTATCCCGCAGACAAAGAATCGATTCCTCGACCGCAACTCGCCCCCGCCACGCTTGCCGGCCTGAAGCCGATCGCCGTTCACGGAGAGCTGCTCGTTCCCGCGGGTTGGAATGCGCTCAAACCTTCCTGGGCTGTGCCGAAGACCGAGGTCCTATTGAACGATCTCCGCCGAGAAGGGCGCGTCGTGCAAATTCTCGGGGAGGATCTCTCGACATCGCCAAAATCGATTCAAACCGCGCTCGTGT
>JBAXFO010001155.1:0-1590 GCA_037139885.1 Planctomycetota bacterium | reverse complement strand
GCCCCAAGCCGGGCAGGGTGGATTTCCCGGGGGCTTTCCCGGCGGCGGGCCCGGTGGGCGCGACAGCGGCCGCGGCGCTCCCGCGCCGAAGGTCAACGTCCACTACGTCACTTCCGACGAACGCTCGAACACCGTCTACGTCAACGCCCGGCCGAATAAAATCGCCCAGGTGAAGTCGCTCATGACGACGCTCGATCAGCCGCAGCCCAAAGAGCTGGCGCCGCTGATGCAGACGTATTACATTCCGGCCGGCAACGCCGATTCGCTCGTCAAGATGATTCAGGAAATTCCCGCCTATCGGCCGTCGAACTCGCTCAAGATGCAGGCGATCAGCCCGACGCAAATCATGATCTGGGGCGCGCCCGACGATCACCTCGAAATCGCCCGTTACCTCCAGCCGGCCAAAACGCCGGCGAACGTCACCGAAACGATTCCGCTCACCGTGCTGGAAGCGGCGAAGGTGGCCGAGACTCTCAAGGGCATGCTCGGCGACGCGAAAGGCGGGGCGCCGTTTATCGAAGGCGAGCCGAGCCGCAACGTGGTCACCATTCGCGGCAGCGCCGAACAGGTTCGCGAAGTGAAGCTCATCATCCAGGCCATGGGCGAAAACCCGACCGGGTCGATGCGGGTGATTTCGCTCGAAAAGGGCAGCGCGGCCACGCTCGCAGACGCCTTGCAACGCCTTCTGCCGCAGATGCGCGACAATGAAGTCCGCGTGATTCTGCCCGGCGGCGATACGCAGGTCGCTCCGAAAGCGACGCCGATGCCGCCGGCCATCGACCTCAAAAAGACATCGCACTATCAGCAAGGCCCTGCGTTGACGCCGACGAGCTTTTTGCAAAATCAGCAACTCGCCGATCCGGCCGCGGAAGCCAAGCCGGCGCGTCTCCAGGGCAAACCGGTGACGATCACCGCATTCGGCAACAAGCTCATTGTGCTGAGCGAAGATCCGCAGGCGCTGGCCTTGGTCCAAGAACTGGTGCGGCTCATGACCAAGACCGAAGCCGGCGAGGGGGACTTCGAAGTCATTCGGCTCAAGAACGCCAACGCCACCGAAATCGCCCGCATCATCGATGAAGCGTTCAACGGCTCCAAGCAAGGCGGCCAACAAGGCGGCGGTCGTGGCGGCGCCCCAGGCGGCGGCGGTTTCAATCCGATCTCCGCGCTCACTGGCGGCCTGGGAGGCATGTTGCAATCGGCGATCGGCGGCAGCCCGGCGCAACGCGTCGAACGCGTCCGCATCGTCGCCGACCCGGCCACGAACAGCTTGCTCGTTCGCGCCACGCCGTTGGACATGCTCACGATCCGCAACATCCTGTCGAAATCGCTCGATACGGGCGAGACCGATTCCAACGCCGTCGCCCGCACCTGGATGATCGGCCCGCTCAAGCACGCGAACGCCAGCGAAGTCGCCAATGTGATTCAGAGCGTCTATCGCGAAAACCTGAACGTCAACTCCCAACAGGCTCGCGTCGGCGGCATGCCGGGCTTCGGCTTTCCGTTCGGCGGGCAGCAGCAACAGCCGCAACGCCAAAACTCCACCACCTTTTCGCTGTCGGTCGGCATCGATCAGCGCTCCAACAGTTTGAT
>JBAXFO010001154.1:0-1590 GCA_037139885.1 Planctomycetota bacterium | reverse complement strand
CCTTCGAGCAGCCAGCGCCAGGCCCGGCGTTCGCGTCCTTGCTCGGCTTCTTCTTGCCAACCTGTGAGCACGCGACACATACCGTTGAGAGCGGCCTTCCAGGTTTTGGCGTCGCTGATGTTGAGGCGGATCTCGTCAGCTTCTTTCTCCGTCGTGACGCCCGAAAGCCCCGCCACCGCATCGAAGACGCGATGTTCCAGGGCCGCGGCCCGCCAGGGAGACCAGAGGTAAATGGTGACGCTCGGGGATTCGATGAGGATGCCGTAAAAATCGACGTGCATGCGGACCAGTCTCCAGGGAAATCGTGCTTGAGCTATCTTACGCCGCTGCGTGCTTCTGAGGACAAGATTCCCCCGCGACCGCCGCGGTTCACGCCGCCGCGGCTATTTCGTGCGGATGATATCCGCCGGCAAGAGGAGCACGAGAACGCCGAAGGCGATGCGATAGATCGCGAACGGCTTGAAACTGTGATGGCGAACGTACCGCAGCAAGCCGCGCACAACCAAAAGCGACACGACAAACGACACGGCCAACCCCAGGCCGAAGGGGACGAGGTCCTCGGAGCTCAGGTCGTTGCGGCTTTTGAAGAGATCGTAAAGCGTGGCGGCGCCGAGCGTGGGAATCGCCAGATAAAAAGAGAAGACCGTGGCCGCCGAGCGGTCGAGTCCAATCACCAAACCGCCGATGATGGTCGAGGCGGATCGACTCACGCCCGGCCAAAGCAAGCTGAGCGTTTGAAACAAGCCGACGCCGAGGGCCTGCCTCCAGGTGATCGCTTCGACGTCCGCCGCCGGCTTTGGCTTCGCAAATTGCTCGACGAGATACATCGCGACGCCGCCGACGATGAGGGCCAGGGCGACGGGCGTTTGATGAAAGAGATGTTTCTTGATGAGACTATGCACGAGCAAGCCGACGATGGCCGCCGGCAGGAACGCGACGAAGATCTTGCCCAGAAACGCGCGGGCCTGTTGTTCGTGTTTCGCTCGCACGACGAGCGCGAAAAGCTGCCGGCGATATTCCCACGCGACAGCCAGCACGGCGCCGAGCTGAATGAAAATCTCGAAGGTCTTGGCCTTGTCGCTCGTGAGCCCAAGCCAATGGCCGACGATGATGAGATGCCCGGTGGAAGAGACGGGCAAAAATTCCGTAAGGCCTTCCACAAGGCCGAGAATGATGACATCGAGAAGATTCATGGCGGAGAATGGCTTCCATGGAGCATGATCGAATTCGCCGATCTCACGCGAACAATTCGCGGACCGGTTCGCCGCGATCGAGAATTTCGAGCGGCCGGCCGCCGAGCCAGGAACTTTTCCCGAGTTCCCAGGTGAACGACGGATTGCGCGGAATCGAGACATAACGGGGCGACACGCTGCGAAAACCGAGCTGATGGGCGACGACGGCGCCGATCGCCGGATAATCCCCGAAGGGCGAACCGAAGCGTCCCGACATCACCCAGTTGGTGGCGGTCTCGTGATGATCGTTGTTGTGAGCACCCGACCGAACCAGCGCCACCTTGTCCATGCAGGCCGCCATCTTCGGCAGCAGTTCGCAGACCTGCGTACCCGGTACGTTGGATGCGATGGGCGAATA
>JBAXFO010001153.1:0-1592 GCA_037139885.1 Planctomycetota bacterium | reverse complement strand
GTCCACACCAGCGCCATCAACCACGATCCCGCTTGCACCTATGTGATGACCGGCAGCGAAGTCCCCGGCAAGGCGAGCATCGGTTCGTGGCTGGCGTACGGCCTAGGCAGCGAGAGCAACGACCTGCCCGCGTTCGTGGTTCTCACGCCCCGCTTCCCCGGCGGCAGCAACGGTCAGGCGCTGTTTAGCCGCATGTGGGCTTCCGGATTTCTGCCGACGCGGTTTAACGGCGTCACTCTGCGCGGCACGGGCGATCCGGTGCTTTACGTGCAGAATCCCCCGGGCGTCACGCCCGACGATCGCCGCGACATGCTCGACACGCTCAATCAGCTCAACGCCCGCCGCTTCGGCCAAATCGGCGATCCGGAAATTCAGACGCGCATCGCCCAATATGAGATGGCGTTTCGCATGCAATCGAGTGTGCCCGATCTGACCGACCTCTCGCGCGAGCCGCAAAGCGTGCTGGATCTTTACGGCCCCGCCGCCCGCGAACCGGGCACGTTCGCCAACAGCGCCTTGCTGGCCCGGCGGCTGATCGAACGGGGCGTGCGCGCCGTGCAGGTGATGCATCGCGGTTGGGATCAACATGGCGATCTGCCCAATCAACTCAAAAACCAGTGCGACGACACCGATCGCGGAACGGCCGCCCTGGTCCTCGATTTGAAAGCCCGCGGCCTGCTCGATGAAACCCTCGTCGTTTGGGGCGGCGAGTTCGGCCGCACGGTTTATTCGCAAGGGACTCTGACGCGCACGAATTACGGCCGCGACCATCACCCCTCGAATTTCTGCATGTGGTTCGCCGGCGGCGGCATCAAGGGGGGCCAAGTTTATGGCGAAACTGACGACTTCAGTTACAACGTCACCGAAAACCCGGCCCCGCTGCTCGATATTTACGCCACCCTGCTCCGCTTGATGGGGATCGACCACGAGCGCTTTGCTTTTCGGTTTCAAGGCCTGGATCAACGCTTGACCGGCGTCGAGGGGGCGAATGCGATCCCGGCGCTGATGAAGTGAACGGGGGCAAGGGGGCCGTGCAGCCTCGCCGGCTCGACAAGGGAGTTCCGCGAACTTCCTGAAGATTCATCTTGGCCCCAACTTCGCGACTTGTTAGGATCCCCCACGGCACGGATGCTTCGCACGGCCTGCGAATCGATTTTGCGGCCGTTACCTTCTATCTGGGCAGGATGCCATGACCACGTCTCGTTGCCTTGCCGCCCTCATCGCGGCCAGCGTTTCCCTCGCCGCCACAGGGTGCGGCAAACCCGCCATGGTTCCCGTGCAGGGAAAAGTGACATTTCGCGGCTACACCATCAACAACGGCCTGATCGTGTTCACGCCCGAAGCGCGAGGCCCGCTCGCCGTGGGCCGCATTCGCGAGGACGGCGTCTTCGCCCTCTACACCGGCGACAACCCCGGGGCTCACCCCGGAAACTACCGCGTCACGGTGACGTCGCTGTCGCCGGGATCGTCGAGCGAAAGCTGGGGCCGATTCGAATTCCCGCGCTCGGCTTTGCCGGACAAATTCCGCGACGTGGAGCAATCGCGCCTCGTTTGTGAAGTGAAGGCGAGCCGATCGAATACGTTCGATGTCG
>JBAXFO010001152.1:0-1594 GCA_037139885.1 Planctomycetota bacterium | reverse complement strand
TTCCTCGAAGGCGAAGAACTCGTCGGGGCCAAGCAGAATCGCATCCTCAACACGTCCGTCCTTCTCCCTGCCAAGTGCAAGATCAAGATTCCGGTGAGTTGCGTGGAGCGTGGCCGCTGGGCTTATAAGTCCCGGCAATTCGGTTCCGAAGGTCGGCATTGTCCATCGAAGCTGCGCCACTCGCTGAAATCTTCGGTGAGCGAATCGCTCATCGAAGGATCGGGCCATCGTTCCAATCAGGGGAAGGTCTGGGAAGAGGTCGACAAGCAACACGCCGCATTGGGCGTCTCGTCCAAGACCGCCGCGATGGCCGACAGCTTCGAGTCCCGTCAGCCGCAAATCGACCAGTATGCGGAACAGTTCCAATATCCCGAAGGCGCCGCGGGGCTGGCCGTGGCCGTGGGCGACAAGATCGTGGCGGTCGATCTGTTCGACAACCCGACGACGTGCAGAAAGGTGTGGCGGCGGCTCCTGAGCGGGTTCATCCTGGATGGCGTGTCACGGGCTTCCGAGGCGGGACAGGTGACGCACCCTGCCGTTGAGGATACGTTGACAGCAATGCGGAACTCGACCTGGGAGAAAGTCGTGCCGGTCGGCGACGGCGAGGAATACCGGGTCAAATCGGAAGACGGTACTCAGGCTTCGGTGCTGGCGTTCGCCGATTCGCTGGTGCATGGGAGCTTGTTGACGGGGGCATAGTCATTTCGGGAAGTCGATCAGGTGACGCAATTTGGAGCCATGACCGCTCTAGAAGAGGTTCGTGTCCCCGTTGTTCTCGGCCCGAACGATGCCGGATGATTCCGTAAGATTGTCTCGCGGCATTGCGGAACGAGGCGTGTCGCGTTCCACCGTAAACACGGTCTGTCCGAACGAAATCCCCTTCCTCCTGGGAGTCCGAATGTTTCACATCGTCGAATCTTGGGATTGGTCGGGCGCGGGACGCGCCAGTCGCCGGCAACCAGGGTTGGCCCGCGCAAGCTGGAGCAGCACTAGTCGCAGTTACGGGCTTACCCACGGGTTCTCGCGAAATGACGTCATTAAGTTCATGCAACAACACGCGACTGCGGTCGAAAAGGGAACTCTAGCGCTGGTCTCGTTCGACTTCCCGTTCTCGTTCCCCTATCTGGCGAAAGGAAATCAGTTCATCGACGGCGGCACGAACTGGAATGTTTTCGGTTCCACGGTTCACGCGGCACTTCAGCCCGACGGTGCCGCCAGACGTGTTTACGGTAGCCCTGCCGATTACGGTCAGGGCGGCTTTCCCGACCATTTTTCCCACCTGTTCATGGGCGCGGGAAATATCGGCCCCAATTATCTGGAAGTTTACAGAGCGACGGAGAATTTCGCCCGGCAGCAGGGATTACCCGCAGCTTCAGTTTTCCGACTAGTCCTACCAATGGTCGGCGTGCAATCCCTTGGCGGCATCTATGTGTTGCAAGCCCTCCTCAAATGGTGCATCAAACAGCGATTCCCTTTGACCATTTGGCCGCTCGGTCGTCTCGATCGATCTGGTGTTTGGCACGAAGGAACGGTCGATTGGAACGACCACGGGCTCGTCATCGTCGAGAGCTACCCGCGGATTTCCTTCCATCGA
>JBAXFO010001151.1:0-1595 GCA_037139885.1 Planctomycetota bacterium | reverse complement strand
ATAAGAGACTTTCTGGGCGTCCATGGTTTCTCGGGCCCTCACCAGGGGGCCGGCTTGGGTCATACGCGCCAGAATTCGAGATTTCATTTTGGAACCGGGCGACTCGAGGATTGGAAGACAGAAACGCATCGCGCCGTTACAATGTCCCCATCCCAATGACTCGCCTCGGCACCCTCGGAGACAATCATGGCGACCGCCACCGCAGCGACCCAAGCCGCCCGCATGTTCATCGATGGCCAATGGTGCGACGCGCAAGACGGCAAGACCGTGGGCGTCATCAACCCGGCCACCGAAGAGATCGTGGCCCCGATGGCGTTCGGCAGCCGGGCGGACACAAAGAAGGCCATCGAGGCCGCGGGCCGGGCGATGCCGGCGTGGATGAAGTTGACGGCGTTCGATCGCGCCAAGATCTTGAAGAAGACTGCCGATTTGATGCGCGAGCGAGCCGACGATATGGCCCGCACGCTCACCATGGAACAGGGCAAACCGCTCGCCGAAGCGAAGGGCGAAGTGCTGCATTCCGCCGACACGTTCGAATGGTTCGCCGAGGAAGGCAAGCGGGCGTATGGGCAAGTGATCCCCAATTCCGCGCCCGGTAAGAAGCATGTGACGCTGAAGCACCCCATCGGCGTGGTCGGCGCCATCAGTCCGTGGAACTTTCCGCTCACGCTGCAATCGCGCAAGATCGCCCCGGCTCTGGCGGTGGGCTGCACGATCGTCTGCAAGCCGGCCACGCAGTCGCCCCTCATTCTCGTCAAGCTCTTCGAATGCATGGTCGACGCGGGGTTGCCGGCGGGGGTCGCCAATCTCGTCACGGGACCAGCTCAAGATGTCGCCGACGAATTTCTGGAGAACCCGATCGTTCGCAAGATCAGCTTCACCGGCTCGACCGAGGTCGGTAAGCAGCTGATGAGAGGAGCGGCCGATCAGGTGAAACGCCTGAGCCTCGAGCTCGGCGGCCATGCGCCGTTCATCGTCTTCCCCGACGCCGATCCCGAAGTGGGGGCGAAGCTCGCCGTCATGGGCAAGTTCCGCAACAACGGCCAAGTCTGCATCGCACCGAGCCGGTTTTACGTCCACAGCGATGTCCGTAAGAAATTCACCGAGGCGGCTATCGAGTTCACCCGGGCGTTGAAAGTCGGCAACGGCCTCGACGCGGGCATCGAGATCGGCCCGATGTTCGAAAAGAAAGCTCTCGACAGCACGCAAAGCCTGATCGACGACGCCAAGGGCCGAGGCGCCAAGATCCTCACCGGCGGCAAGAAGTCCGACCGCTTCGCCAAGGGCTATTTCTTCGAGCCGACCGTGATCGGCGACTTGCCTCTCGACGCCCGTATCATGACGGAAGAGCCGTTCGCCCCGGTGTTGCCCGTGCTCGATTTCAGCAACCTCGACGACGTCATCCGCGCCGCCAACAACACGCGTTACGGCCTGGCGGCGTATGTGTTCACGAATGACCTTAGCACCGCCTGGAAGATGGCCGAGGGTTTGGAAGCAGGCATCATCGGCATCAACGACCCCGTTCCTGCGACTCCTCAATGCCCGTTCGGCGGCATGAAAGAATCGGGCTATGGCCGTGAGTTGGGACACGAGGG
>JBAXFO010001150.1:0-1600 GCA_037139885.1 Planctomycetota bacterium | reverse complement strand
CAAAGCCGCCTGGATCGATCTGCGGCACGCGATGGAAACGCTGACCGCCGACCGCGAACAAGTCCATGCCGCGACTTTGCGAGCGCAGGCGAGCCTCGAAGAACTGCTGAAATTCTCTCCGCAGTGGAGTCAAGCCAACGAGGGAGCGGCGAAGCTGCGAGGATTTTTGCATCGAGGGCATTGGCCTGCCGCCGAGAGTTGGGAAGCGGCTGAGCAATATTATTTCGCGCTGCGGGCTCTGCAGGCGATGACCACAGACCCCGAGCTCGATCGCCGCCTCGACGAACTCGAGAAGCATCGCGGCTTCGATGCGGCGTTCACGTCGCCGCGCCGTTTCGAGCCGAAAACGTTCTTTGGAACGAGATAGGGATACGGTTCCATTTTAGAAGTCGATGTTCACCCGGAAGCCGAAGCCTTGCAGGTCGCCGTTGACGCGGCCAGCCGTGTCGCTGGGCGCGAATTCCCGGTGCATCACGAAGTAGTTCCACTGGCAGCGCGTGTTCGGATTGATGTACCAGTTGAGGGCGAGCGTGACCGCCTGCGCGGTGCCGCCGTTGATGCCGGAGTTCGTCAGATCCAGGTAATCGTAGCGGACGCCGGCTTCCCAGCCGCCGCGATTCCAGATCGGGCCGCTGTCGCTATCGACGAAGTAAAAGTTCTCGCGCGGCGAGACGCGGTCGTAGCCCGGACGGTCTTTGCGATATTTGCGGTGATCGGGCGTCAAGAAGCGGAGCAGTTCGACGTAGCCCCCTTCGGCCGCATAGGTGCCGCGCGAGACGGCTCCCTTGGGCAGCTTCCCGTTCGCCAGCGGCAGCGCTCCCGTAAACGCGTTCGTCACCCAAGCATACGCCGCTTCGGCCCCGATGGTCCACGGCCCGCAGGCTGTCGCGAATTCGAAGTTGACGATTTGCTCGGCGTCGCGGCTGAAGAACGTGCCGGTGTCGACGATGTTCGGCACCTGAAAGCCCGCCCCCACGCGCACTAGCGGCCGCGCCCGGAAGCGAATCTGATTCTGCGTCAGGTTGCGATAGCTGTAATCCATGCCGACGTGCATCCACAGTTCTTTGTCTTCGTCCCATAAGGGCAGGGCGGTGAGTCGAACATCGTAGGCATAGTTGCCATCCCCCACCGCGCTGAACGACCGGCTGTTGTTCTGGAAGAAGCCCAGCCAGCTATAGGCCCGGCCATCGAGATAAGTGCGGTCGACCGTCACGCCGCTCGCGAAGTTGAAGTCGCCGTTGAACGCATCGAAGAGGAGGCCGCGTTCCATCCAGACTTGATTGCGGTCAGCCGTGGCCGTAACGAAGTTGAGCGCTTCGCGATGATGCCCGATGCGAACCGCCCCCAGGAGCGGAATCTGCGACATGCCGACCCAAACTTCGTTGAACTGGGTCGACTCGCCGGGATTTTGATCGTAAATGGTGGGGACGGTCGGCGTCGTTACGCCAATCGTGCGTCGCCGCAGATCGAGCGAATTCGCGAAGTCGTATTGCGCGAAATACTCGACGGTTTCGTAAATCGAGCCGTTGAAGCGGACGCGTGCCCGGCGAAAATCCATGCCGTCGGACAGCGCCAGCCCCGGATCGACGTAGTTATTCAG
>JBAXFO010001149.1:0-1601 GCA_037139885.1 Planctomycetota bacterium | reverse complement strand
ATCCCGCCGGGACAAGCCCGGCGGCTCGCTCGCGTTGATTCTTTCCGATGGCCCTTAGTAACTGAGCACGAGGCCGAAGCTCACGCCATGGGCGTAGAAATCGGTGTCGCGGAAGAACGCTCGCGGCAGCAGCGGGCCCGAGGTGTTGGGGTTGTAGGCGACGTCGCTGGGCACGAATTGCGGATTGATGCGGCGATCGATTTGCGTGCCGGGGCGGACGGCGCTGCTCATGTAGAGAATGTTGTAACCCACATTCACTTTCAAATGGCTGGTCACATCGAAATTGAACCGGACGCCGAGTTCGGGAACGACGGTTAATTCATTGGACGTATACGAACCGCTGTTGGTGGCGACGGCGAGCAAGCCATTGGCGCCGGTGGCGGTGATGGCGCCGCCGGTGAGCAGGCTCGTGGTTCCGCCGACGCGGATCGATTCGTGATTGACGCCGACGGCGACTTTCGTCGTGAGGTCGAACGAGAAGGGGCCTTTGCTCCAACGCCACTGGGCTCCGGCTTGCGGACCGTAAAACTGGTTGCGGGCCGAGAAGCGATCGATGATGCGGATCGACTGCGTGGCCGGGTCGAAGTTGGCGTTCACGAGCACGCCGTTGGGATCCACGGAAGGATAGAAGGCGAGGAAGCCGGGGCCGTTCGCGCTGACGTTCTCGGTCACGCTCAGGTTTTCGTTGAGGGTGACCTGGCGGAAGCCGAAGATCAGTTTGCGGATGTTGTTGTCGGCGATTTGCGTGTTCCAGGCGATGTTGGCTTCGTAACCGTAGAACTGGTTGTCGGCCGACACGTTAAAGTTGCCGGAGATGCCGCTCATCGAGCTGGTGTCGAAGCCCGATTCGACGAGGTCGTGGGGGTTGTAGAACGGCCGGGTCAAGAACGGCCGGCCATTCGTGCCGGCGAACGACTGGCTGAGGCTCTGCGATTCCATGAGGAAGCCGCCCAGCTCGAAATCGATGTTGTCGGCGAGGTTGATCTCGAGATTGGCGCGAATGCCGGGGACGGTTTTGTAGCCGTACTGAGATGTCCCGAACAGCGACACGGCGGTGGGGTCGTTGGCGGTTCCGGCGAAGAGGGTGTTCGTTTCGACGGCGGTGTTGAGCAGCGAGGGGATGCTGTCCCTCTTGTACCACCATTGCAGCAAGCCAACGCCGAAGCTGACCGAGGGAGTCGTCACGACGGGGGCGGCGAAGTATTCGCCGAGGATGCTTTGCTCGGCGACCGGCGCTGGCGCGGCTACGACCGGAGCGGGCGTGCGGGGCGTTTCCACGGGACGGGTGGGCGCGTCTTGACCCAACGCCGGGTTGGCGACGAGGGAGAGACCGAGCAGCCATGCGAATCGACGTTTCATGCCATGCTCCTGGGCCACTCTCGAAACTTCGAGGACATCCGCGTGCGTCGCGGGGAAGCGGCCGGGGTCGTATGCGTGAGTCGTTGAAGGAGAACCCCTCGAGCGTCGCGGCGGGAATCGCGTCCGCCCGAGGGGTGTCAAGGTTGTTTGCGAACTCCGCGGGGCTCGAGTCCAAACCCGGCCCTGCGGTGAGTTTGCTTAGAAGCGGAAACGCATTTCCGTGCGATAGATCTGTTCCGGGC
>JBAXFO010001148.1:0-1603 GCA_037139885.1 Planctomycetota bacterium | reverse complement strand
GGTCTGGACCGCGCCCCAGTGGTCGCGGCCAGGCTGCTGATAGTGCTGCGGCAGCGTCGAGATGCGCGGCGTGCGGCCGAACTCGCCGGCCATCACGATCATCGTCTGGTCCAGCAAGCCTGTTTGCTCCAAGTCGTCCAGAAGCGCGGACAAGGCCCGATCGGTCGGCGGAAACAGACTATCTCGCAATCGAGGAAAAATACTGCCGTGCAGGTCCCACGCCTCGTTATTGCCGAGGTTGACCTGAACGAAGTTCACGCCCACTTCTACGAGCCGCCGCGCCATCAGCAGCGACCAGCCGAAGCTATTGCGGCCGTAACGATCCTGCGTCCGCATGTCGGCGTTGGTGACATCAAACGCCCAGCGTACGCCGGGGTCGGACAGCAGCGAATGCGCCAGTTCGCGGTTGCGATCGAACGAGCGAGCAGGCAGAGGCCGTTGCCGTTCGATGACGTCGAGAAGGCCGCGCCGTTCGCTGAGTTGGCCCGAGGCGACGCCCGCCGGAAGATTGAGGTTGGGCGCTCGAAACACAGAATCATCGCGAACGTGAGCCGCCTCGGGCGCCATGGTGAAGGCGTACTCCGGATAGGCGCCATAAACGCGCGGCCGATACGGGGAGGCTTCGATGAACCA
Organism: Planctomycetota bacterium; assembly: GCA_037139885.1. Taxonomy (GTDB): domain Bacteria; phylum Planctomycetota; class Planctomycetia; order Gemmatales; family Gemmataceae; genus JAIEPT01. Next base: position 970 of record JBAXFO010001148.1, on the reverse strand, counting down.
GGGGTCGCGTGCGGGGCCCATTTGGCCGGCGAACTGGCCTGGGATGGTGCGACCCGACATGTGGACGATCTTGTCGGGCAGCACCGCCGCCGCGGGAAGCAGACCGCGCCGCCGCGTCACCTGGCCGGCGATCGCGGCGATGGACGGCCAGTCGGCCGGTGTCGGGCTGTTGCCGCTGAAGCCCGGCGGCAGCGGTGTGCGGCCGGTCAGCATCATCGCGTGTCCTTCCGAATGGCCGTTGGTGGTGTGCGACAGCGAGCGAACCAGCGTCCATAAATGGCTTTGGCGAGCGAGCATCGGCAGGTGCTCGCAGATCTGAATCCCCGGCGTGCGTGTCGCAATGGGACGAAACTCACCGCGGATTTCGGCGGGGGCATCCGGCTTCAGGTCGAAGCTGTCGAGCTGCGAAAGGCCACCTGAAAGAAAGATATAAATGACTGCGCGAGCGCGCGCCGTAGGTCGCCGCGTGTCGGCGGAAACGGCGCCGATAAGCGACTCACCCATCAATCCAGAACTCAAGCCGCCGATTTCGGCAAGCGTTAACGCACCGCCGAGGGCGTCAATTTTGAGAAAGTCGCGACGTGAAAATCCGTCGTAAAAACGGAAAGTTTTGGAACCGGTGATGGTTAACACTGGAACTCCATGCAGGCGGGGGTTCGGGCAGCAAGCTCAGGCGGACAAACAGGTTACGGCAAGTTCAGGATGCGACCTTTACCATCTCCTACCCTTTTTTTAGCGAAAGGCGAGGCAATCCCGCGACAAATTATTGTGGTTTCGTGAAACAGAAAAATAGCTGGTGAGCCGGTTTCACTTTGCCGGCTTTTGCGCCTGCGTCTTGGCATGGGACTTCACAAAATCCACGAGTTCCTGGCACCGGAAAAAGCCATCGCCTTGCACGCCCTCGCGTTTCCATGTGCCGTGGGGCGCTCCGGGGGCAACAAGAAGCTGCATGGTTCCGCCCAGCGCGGTG
>JBAXFO010001147.1:0-1609 GCA_037139885.1 Planctomycetota bacterium | reverse complement strand
ATAGAATACCCGTCGTTCTTTCGGCACGTGTTTGAGGCGTATGAAAAGGAGACCGTCGATGGCAAAGAAGGTTGGTAGTGTGGCGCTGTTTTTGGCCGCACAATCGCTGCTCTTGTCCGTGCGAACGATCGCTGCCGAAAGCACCGGGGAAGTGCCCTCGAGCGTAACGAGTCGATTTACAAATGGCCTGCCCGACACCTGGACCTGCGAAATTCGAGGATCTCGCTTGGTGCTCGCTCCGCGCAAGGAATTCGAATTCGTGAATTTGACCAATGCGGAGGGGCAAAGTAAGAACGAAACGGCGGATGAATACAAACGTCGCCATAAAGTTCGGTTCCACTATCAAATCGTTGTTCGCTTCGAGCCAAAGCTCAGCCCAGTCGAGTACTCAAGTTTGATCACTGAGAATCGGGCTATTTGTTACAGCATTAAACTTCTCGAAGACCGCACCGACGCGGCAAAACCCACAGCTGGCAGGATTTCTAAGGAGATGAACCGCCTGATGTGTTCTTTTCGGTCAGTCCCCGTGGGATACGTGGGAAACCTGTCTGTCTACGTCGAACCAACTTATCTTGGGTACGCGAGTTTCTTGCACGACGACGAAAGGCTTGAGAGTGAGGCTGTCGAAAAGCAGGTCGTTGAAGTAATAACTCGCTACTTCGACGAGCCCTCCGAAACGCCCAGGCGTACGAATGCGCGACCAACTTCGAAGCGCAAATAATCACTCGCCTGCGAATTAAGGATCGCCACGCCTTGAACGCGGCCGAGCGGGGCAGTTGTCGACGACTTGAAGTGAAGGCTTCGCTAAACGGCAGCTTGTGGACAGGGATCCGCGTCGCCGGTGGCCACGCGACCCTATGTCCAATCCTGCCGATGGCTCGCCGCTTCGTCGGCGGTTTGGCGGGCGATCTCGCGAATGTCTTGGCGGGCGCGAAAGAACGCCGCTACGACATTGGCATCCCATTGTTGACCCGCGCCATCGTGCAGAATCGCGTCCAGCTTTTCGTCGGGCATACCCGAGCGATAGGGGCGGTCGCTTCCCATGGCGTCAAAGGAATCGGCCACGGCCACGATCCGCGCCATCAGCGGAATCGCCTCCCCAGCCAGACCGTGCGGGTAGCCCTTGCCGTTCCACTGCTCGTGGTGATGGAGCACCACGGGCAAAACTTCGCCGAGTCGGGGAATGTCGCTCAAAATGCGAAAGCCGATTTCGGAATGCGTCTTCATGTGATCGTATTCCGCGTCGGTCAGCTTGCCCGGCTTGCGGAGCACGTCGTCGTCGATGCCGATCTTGCCGACGTCGTGTAGCAGACCCGAAAGGTAGATCGTGTCGAGCTGCTTGCGGTCGAAGCCAAGCTCCTCGGCCAGCCGCATCGAGACGCGCGCCACCCGATCGCTATGGCCGCAGGTATAAGGATCTTTGGCATCGATCGCCGAGGTCATGGCGCGAACCATGCCGGCGAATAAGTCACGCTGTTGCTGATAGAGCTGCGTATTGCCACTGTGAATGCCAAGGATTGCGGCCACGGAGCTCATCAGACTCGCTTCCACCGTGCCAAACTCGGCATCGCCCACGTGATTCACGGCCGCCAGCCACCCGAAGCAGTTG
>JBAXFO010001146.1:0-1617 GCA_037139885.1 Planctomycetota bacterium | reverse complement strand
TCGATACGTTTCACCGTTTGTAACGGTCGGTAACGGCCGGTGGACGCTCGCGGTTGGTCCATTGCGAGCGGGCGCGAATCGGTGAGCGGGGGGCGTTTCACCGTTTGTAACGGTCGGTAACGGCCGGTGGACGCTTGCGGTTGGTCCATTGCGAGCGGGCGCGAATCGGTGAGCGGGGGGCGTTTCACCGTTTGTAACGGTCGGTAACGGCCGGTGGACGCTTGCGGTTGGTCCATTGTGAGCGGGCGCGAATGGAAGATCGCGGGGCATTGCACCGTTTCTCGCGGTCGTTAACGGACGGTGGATCGCACGTCGATTGACCAATCCCCATCTGTTCACCACCCTTGATTGTCTCATGGAAATGAGATCGATCAAGACCGGGGGCGGTGGTTTTTCGCTCATTTCCCAATTACGGAAAGAACACAAGATAAACGCCGTGGTCATTCCGTGCGTGACATGACCGATTTCAAATCCAATGTCTGGGCGGCGTTCCAGGCTTCTTCGGTGCCGATCGGATACCAGAATGTGGAGGGGACGACGTGGAACGGGCCACGGGCGGCGAGTTGGCTGACGTAATCGGTGATCTCGTATTCGCCGCGCGGGGACAGGGTGATTTCCAGGTCGAAGACGTTCTTCGGGAAGAGATAGGCTCCGGTGTTCGCGAGGCGGGGGCCGGGGATGTCGGGTTTTTCGACCAATTTTTCGAGCGTGCCGTCGGGGTTCATGAAGGCGATGCCCCATTTTTTGGGGTCGGTCACTTCCTGGCAGATGACGCCGGCGGGGGTGTGCGTCAGTTGCGCGAGGTCGGCGGCGCCGAAGAGATCGTCGCCATTGATGACGAGGAAACGGTCGGATGTGACATGGGGCTGACACTTGCGTAAAGCGTCGCCGGTGCCGCGCGGGATTCCTTGCGGCACTGCCACCCAATCGCGGATGTGGGGTTGGCTGGCGAGATACGCTTCCATCTGTTCGGCCAGATAGTGCGTGACGACGAGCAGGCGATCGACGCAGCTTGGCAGGGCGGCGATGGTCCAGTCGAGCAGCGGCCTGCCTTGAACGGGCAGGAGAGGTTTGGGTGTGGTCAGGGTATGAGGGCGAAGACGCGTCCCCAGACCGGCGGCGAGCAAGATGGCGTTCATGCGGTTTGATTTATGCGCGGGCCGAGACGGTTCAAGGTTGGCGGGTTGAATGCGTCTTGCCGGGTTTGCCGGTCTTGGCGGGCCCGAGGGGAAAGCTTCAAGTTCCGGTCGGCCGGGGGACGATGATTGTGACGAGCGTGCCGGCGTTGCCGACCCTAACGGCCCCCGCTGCCGGCCTCCGCGTTCCCAGCGAATCACGAGGAAGCGTCATGCGTCGTCTCTTCTTGTCCATCTTCACCGCCGGCTTTTTCTTGGGCATGCTGACCGGCTGCCAGAATTTCTTCTGCCATACCGCGGGCGTTTGCGACTGCGATCACGATGACGATCCCTGCACGCACCGCACGCCCTGGGTCCGCGGCTACAACGGCGGCGCGCCGGCTCCGGGCGTTTCCGGCATCGCCAGCGCTCCCAGCAACAATGCCGTGCCGATCAACAACGTCCCGGCTCAACCGGTGTCGCGTTCGCGGTAGTTGGGTTG
>JBAXFO010001145.1:0-1617 GCA_037139885.1 Planctomycetota bacterium | reverse complement strand
ATGGGCGGGGTTGGATTTGTGGTCGAGAATGGCGATGTTGCACGAGATACGAGATGCGAGATGCGAGATGCGAGATGCGGCTTTTTCTGGCGTTTCCTCAACCATCTCGTTATCATGGGGGCGCATGGCCACGCTCATCACACTTGAGGGGTCGGAAATCGCGCCGGAGATTCCTCTGGCGGGCGAGTGCACCGTCTTGGGTCGGCAGCACGATTCCACCGTTTGCCTCCCCGGCAAGGCCGTCAGCCGGCATCATGCTCAGGTGCTGCGCCGCAATGGCGATTACTTCATCGAAGATCTCGGCAGCAGCAACGGCACTTATCTCAACGGCAAACGCCTCGTTCCCAATTCGCCCGCCAGCTTTTACGACGAAGACCGCGTGCAAATCGGCCTCTTCATCTTCACGCTGAAATCCGAACGCCCCACGCCGGCGCTCGATGCCGTCGAGTCGGATCTCGTCATCCGCGAGACGATCAACGCGACGGGCGTCAGCTCCAACATCCTCGGGCCCGATGCCGCGTCGCGGTTGCACACCGTTCTCGAAATCACCAAACACCTGGCCCGCACGCTCGATGCCGATCATCTGTTCAACAAGCTGCTCGAACAATTGATGCAGCTTTACCCCCAGGCCGACCGCAGCCTCGTCATCATGGCCGACGGCGCTGAACTCGATCTGCGGGCCGAACGCGTCCGCGCGCAGAATCGCGAGCGCGTGATTCCGTTCAGCCGCACCATCATCCGCAAGGCTCTGGAAGAAGGCGTCGGCCTGCTCAGCGACGATGTCAAGCGCGATCAACGCTTCTCGCCCAGCGCCACGCTCACATCGCTCGAACTCCATTCGATTCTGTGCGTGCCGCTCATCACCGCCGATGGCCGCCGCCTGGGGGCCATCCAGGTCGATCGTTTTTGCAAGGGCTTCGGCTTTCGCATGGACGATTTGCAGCTGCTCACGGCCGTCGCCTCGCAGGTGACCGTCGTTCTCGAAAATGCGTCGCTGCACGCCGAGCGGATGAAAGAGGAACGCTTGCTCCGCGAGGTCGCCCTGGCCCGCGAAATTCAGGAAGGCTTTCTGCCCGACGATCTCGAAGGCAGCGGCGCCGAGTCGTTCGAGATTCTGGGTCGGGTCTTCCCCGCGCAACAAGTCGCGGGCGACTTCTACGATTTCTTTAGCATCGCCGACGACAAGATCGGCTTCGCCATCGGCGACGTTTCCGGCAAAGGCATTCCCGCCGCCCTCTTCATGGGAGCGTGCCGAACCCTGTGCCGTTACCTCTCCCAGGACGGCCTGCCCCCCAGCCTGGTGATGACGAAGCTCAATACGGCCCTCGCCGTCGACAATCCCGCGTGCATGTTCGTCACGCTCATTCACGGCACCTACGACCCGGCCAGCGGCGAACTCATCCTCGCCTCCGCCGGCCATCCGCCCCCCATGCTGCGCCGCGTCGGCGGCGAGGTCGAAGAGCTCCCCATCGTCGGCGGCCGGTTGCTCGGTTATCCCGGGCCCCCCACAAGCTTCGTCGAGCATCGCGTCCATCTCGAACCCGGCGAAGCCCTCGTTTTCTTCACCGACGGCCTCATCGAAGCGCGCGATCCCGCGGATAAATCCTTGTTCGGTTC
>JBAXFO010001144.1:0-1617 GCA_037139885.1 Planctomycetota bacterium | reverse complement strand
AACTACTCGACTGCGATGCATAGATGCGGTTCGGATCGACCGGCGAGCCCTTCATATGGTAGATTTCCCAGCCCCCGAAAAAGGGGCCGCTCACATCCCATTTCTCGCGCTTGCCGTCGGACGTCAGCACGAACGCGCCCTTGCGCGTGCCCACCAAAACGCGAACGCTGCTCATGGCGATCGGCCTCCTCGAAGAAAAGTCTCCCCGTGTCGTCGATTGGGGCCGACGCAATTCGACAGAATTCCGCCAACGCCCGGAAATTTTAGCTTCGTAACGGCGCCAACGCTCGAACGCGTGCGTCGCGCAAGTAAAGCCCAAGCCAAACGAACACACCCAGGCCCACCGCTCCGAAAATGGGCTCGCCGATCCGCAAGTGCGTCGCTACCGCGCCGCCGAGATAACCGGTCAGCAGAATGGCCCCCAACACCGCCGTTCGCGGCATGAGATAAAGGATTGTGCACGCGATTTCGACCAGCCCCAAGCCGAGGGCAAGTTCGCTGGGCCAGCCCATATGGGCGAAGCCGTTGACGATAAACTCGGGCTTGAGAACTTTCATAAAACCGCTCATGAGCAGCGCGGCCGCGGGCAGAATCGTCAACGCCCAACCGCCCCAAAGCATCGGCTTGGAAACGGTTTGTCCATTCGTCGTCATAAACTTTCTCCCCATTGAAACGGCTAACTTTCGATCCGCGTGTCGGCGTCACTTCTTGTTTTCGACGACGGCCTTCAAATTCGCCAGGCCCTTTTCGAAATCCGGACCAACCATTTTCTCCATGTTCATGACCAAGCACATCGCCTTACCGACGAAATTGTGCTTGCCTGACATGGTCCAGGTGACCAATGTCTGCTTGTCCTCTTCTTTGAAGCTAAATTCGGTATCGTTCGTGGCCTTGAAAGGACGGATGAAATCGAGCTTGATCTTGATGCGTTCGTTCGGCTTGCTTTCGATGATGGTCATCATGCCTTCGCCGACTTTGTCGTTGCCGGACCATTTGAAGATCGACCCGACGCCCGCCGCCGGCCCTTCGAAGGAATTCTTCGCGGCCGGATCGAGCTTGGCCCAGGGCGACCAGGCTTCCCAATTATGGAAGTCGTCGACGTGCGGAAACACCTCGGACGCCGGGGCCGCGATCTTGATCGAACGCGACAGTTTGAAGTCCTCCGGCTGCAATTGCACAATAATCAATGCGGCCGCGATGAGAGCGACCAACACAACCAATATTTTCTTGAACATGACGACTCCTTCAGAACTCACGACCATTTGGGGCGAGAGAAAAATTACGCCTTCCGCGCCGAGATTCAACTGCGATTCCACGAAATGGCACGACTTTGCACAATGCTGTTTGCAGTAGTTTTCCGGAAGGCGGCGCGCGCGAAAGCCCAGAGATGGCGATCCTCTGGGCTCGTTGCGGTTACGGCTGCGACATGCGTCCCAAGAAGAGGATGACGCCCGAATCGCGATCGCGGATCATGAAGAGGAAGGGGCGATCGCCGCGAAATTCGGGGATGTACGGCCGGTTCAAGGCGATGGAGGTCGGTGCGATCATGATGACGGCGGTGGCGGCGGCGGCTTCGGCGCCCTTCTCATTGACCTCGATAAACGCCTTGTGCAGAAC
>JBAXFO010001143.1:0-1618 GCA_037139885.1 Planctomycetota bacterium | reverse complement strand
GTACACGAACGGTAATGCCGATGTCGAGAACCACCGCGGATCCGGTGGAAGAAGCTTTGGCTTTGCGCTCCCGTTGGCCTTGGCCAACGGCTCGAAATCGAGAAGCCCGTTTTGCACCTGCAGAATCATTCGGTTGCGAACAATCAGAGGGGAATAACTCTCAATCCAAAAGGGCATCAAGAATTCTGTGTGAAGTAATGAGTCGCCCTTCAGGTTCTCCATGACGTTGCCAATGAGAGTCTTGGTCACTTGCTCCACACAGGAATGCTTTTGAAGATTCTTGGTGACGAGGGCGGACATGTTATCCGGCGTCACCATCTTCCAGATTTCCTTCCATTGGTAATAGCAACCCTGATAATAATGGATGACGGTGGGTTCGGATCCTTCGATTTGAGCGGCGACTTCGTTGCGGTAGCGATCGATGTAGGCCTCGGCCAGCAAAGTCGCATTCGGCTTGTTGGGATTGCTCGGTTTCGCAGACGCTTTCTTCACGAGGGTGAGCAACTCGGTCGCCGTGAGCGCGGATCCACCTCCAACCGTGAGCCAAGAAGCCAATTTTTCGGCGTGCGCGGGGCGATCTGCATCGGGAACTGCGGATAGTGCGAAGACCGCGAGCCTTTGCCGTTCTTTGATGCCCCCTTTAGAGCACTTTTTCGGCAATTCCGCTATGATGAAAGCCGGCGGATCGGTGTATCGCTTCTTGGCGATCTTGGCCTCGACTTTGCGCAGGGGCGCCGTGATCGCCCAGAGCAGGAGAAAGGCGAACTGCGCGATGGCAGACCACGTTCCATATCCCGAAGGACGGAGGATGATGGTGCCCGCCGGTTCCGTTTTAATCTCCTCGCTCAATGTGCGAGCTGCGGCGTCGTCAAACTTCTCCGGATCTTGAGTTTGCAACTCCTGTCCGTTGAGTTCGAGATCAAGCCGCCCTTTGCTGAGGCTGGCCTGTGTGGTAGAATTCATAAGTTCATCTCTGTGGGATTAGTAAGTGATTGAAAGGCCGCTGGTTGCACCCAGCGGCTTTTCTTTTCTTGTGAGGGATTTTCGATCAGTGCAAACCGATCGGAGGTTGCCGGGGTAGTATTTCGCGCATCGTTAGCGCTGGTCGTTGGAGAAGATTTGCCTTCATCGTGTTCATGCTCCTTGGTGTCGTAACTGGCAGTCTGCCGAGCTTCGGTACAAATGATGTGTCGGTCGCTACGGCGACGGATAGGACTAGATGTCGTCTTTTGCGACTTCGATCGCTGCTTGATCGAACTGTTGGTTCCGAACAGCTGCAGTTACGGTGGTGGGAGGTTCCCCGCTGAGAATGGCTGCGAAGCGGAAGATCGCTTCGCGGCTTGTGTACCGACGGCCACCGAGCTTTTTTGTCTGCAACCTGACCCGCGGGTTGCCGACACCGTGCATCGCCCATCGCATAATCGTACCATAATGAGGTCGTGATGGCGAAGGGAAGTACTTTCCAGCCTCAAGAAGCGGGAAAAGTTGCTCATTTTCATCCATGGCTATGCGTCCTCGAGCAGAAAGATTGCCGAACGCATAACTTTAATAAAACCGAAGATGATTACCTAAAAGTGCAGTGTGAGGGGAATATGAGGGTTGATTTGAAGTTCTGTAC
>JBAXFO010001142.1:0-1621 GCA_037139885.1 Planctomycetota bacterium | reverse complement strand
CCCTTATCCAGACAGCACTTACATCATCCTTGCAAAATGTTGGGTCGGCTTGGGTCACACGGCGTTGGCTGGGTGGCGAGTTTCGGAGCGCGACGTGGTTCGGCGGTGCGGACGTGCCGTTCTTGATATGAAAACGCTACGATCGATGAGGTAGGCGCGTCACTTCTTCTTCCACGCTCCGCTCCGCTGCGTGCGCCGCTCGGAAAGGCGTTGTTCCGCAGGGGCCGTCATTGCCGCCACTTTTCCCACGGAATGAACATTAAATAGAGGCAAAGCATATACGCCGGAAACATGCCCACGCGCATGGTGATCGCGGTGACGACGTGAAAGAGAACGCCGAAGACCAGCGTGGCGGTGCGGAGGCGGGGGTGCAGCATGAAGAACGGGAAGCCGAGTTCCCAGAGAACGACGAGCCAATCGCTGAGTTGAAGCGCGATTCGGGGGATGCCGAGGGAAGCGAGGGGGAAGCGGATCCAGCCGGTGTCGCCCAGAATGGCGGCGCTGGCCTGGCCGGTGCGCCAGTCGGCGCCGAAGGCTTTGAAGAGGCCGTTCATGAAGTAGATGGTGGCCATTTGCACGGCAAGCAGATTGAGGGGCCAGGGGTAGATCAGGGTTGGCGTTTTGGGACGCGTTTTCAATACGGACCAGACGGCGTCGCTCGGGGCAACGACGAGCAGGAGCAGCAGGATCGTGCGGACTTGGTCGCCGGCGTTGTGCAACCAGGGGTTGATCGCGACCGAGGAAGCGGAAACATACCAGGCGAACGCGGCGGCCCATCGCGTCAAGACCCCGGCGGCGAGCAGGACGCCCGAAAGCGCCCAAAGAAGCAGAAGCGCTTGCCAGAGTTGGGCGTCGGCGAGCGGGGAAAGCAAAAGGCGATGGACGAGCGACGCGGGCGACGGCACGTCTGAAGCTTGTGTCACGCTGCCCGCGCCGAAGAGATCGCCGGAACGTGGCAAATAGGTTCCGAGCACATCGCCCACAAGGGTCAAGCCGACGCCGATGCGCACCGCGGCCAGGCGTTCGGCGGCGACGGGAACGGTCCACCATTTGGATGTCGCCAGCGGCGGCGGCAGCCAGGGTTGTCTGCCCACAATTGTCGAATCGGCCATGCGGCGACCCTTCGGTCATGGGGCGAGAGGTTCCCAGCGGCGGCCTTCCGGCATCGGCGTGCCGAAGTCCAAATCCCCGTAGGGACGCCAACGCAGCGTCAATTCTGCGAACTCGGGCCGGCCGAGGCGCTCGTAGGCCGAGAGCGTGTGGATCGAAACGATGAGATCCACCTGGTCGGGCCAACGCGTTTCGCCCTTGGCATCCATGTCGCGGCGGACCTTCCAGGCCATGGACGCGAGATACAGGTCGCGGCGATTGCGGATGGCGCCGAGCAGGTAATCGCGCCATTCGTCGGGGCGCGACGCGATTTCATCCGGGTCGTAGATGGCGAACGGCGCCGTGAGGGTTTTCTCGACATGCCAGAGCCGTTCGCCGGGGCCGGGCCAATGGAGTTGCGCCTTGCCGGGAAGCGGTTCGAATTCGGAGGCGATGTCGTCCGTTTGGCCATCGCGATGTGTGCGCAGGCGAATGAACATCGCTCGTGGTGGGACGGACGGGGCGAACATCC
>JBAXFO010001141.1:0-1624 GCA_037139885.1 Planctomycetota bacterium | reverse complement strand
ACGCCTTTATTCGTCGTGACGCCGATGCGTGGGGTGCGGAACAGCGAGCCGTCAATGAGTCCGATGTTGCGCGTGCCGATGACCATGCCGCCGGTCGGTTGGCCGACGAGCTTGCCCAGGCCGTGCTCGCGGAAGGCGTGCGGGAAGATTTCCGCGTCGCTGTACGAACGGTTATTGATGATCAACGTGATGGGCTTGGTCCATTTGCGGTCGCCCGAATTCAGGGCTAGCCCCGGCTCGCCGTTGCGTTGGGCGAATTTCGTATGCTCTTTGCCCAGGAGGTAATTCAGAATCGTTTCGTGCGTAAAGCCGCCGCCGTTGAAGCGGACATCGAGGACGATGCCTTCCTTGTCGAACGCTTCGGAGTAGAGCGCCCGCAGGAAGCGATCGACGCCGGCTTCGTCCATGCTGGGAATGTGAATGTACGCGAGCTTGCCGTTGCTGAGGCGGCGTACTTGCTCGGCGTTGCGGTCGAGCCAGCGTTGATAGTGGAGCTCGTGAATGGCGGGTCGTGCGGCGGCCTTGAGTTCGAGCCGGCGTTTGCCGCGGGGGTCGTCGGCGTTGGACGTCACCATCAGAGCGACGGTTTCGTTCACCTTGTCGTTGAGCAGAACGGCGGGATCGACCTTGCCGTCGAGGAGAGCGCCGTCGATGGAGAGAATGACGTCGCCCTCCTTGAGCTTGATGCCGCGCTGATCGGCGGGGCCGTGCTTGAGAATCTCGGCGATTTTGAGGCCCGGGCCGCGGTAGCGGGGATCGAAGATCAGGCCGAGGTCGGCGGTCACTTGTTCCGGGGCGCCGAGGTTGCCGCTGATGCCGAGATGGCTGGCGTTCAGCTCGCCGAGCATGAGGTAGATGAGGTGGTAGAGATCTTCCTTCATGGCGATGTGGCGGAGCATGGGGCGGAAGCGGTCGCGGAGTTCGCGCCAGTTGGCGCCGTGGAAGGCGGGGTCGTAAAAGCTGTCGTTCAGGGCGCGCCAGCTTTGATCGAAGACTTCGCCGAACTGATCGTCGCGATGGACGTTCATGCGGGCGATGAAGGGGATGACGGCGGTTTGATTGCCGGGCGTGGCGTTGGCGCCGACGTTGGCGGTGCGGACGTTGCCGTTGACGTCCCGGAAATAGATTTGGCTGCCGAACAGTTTCGACCACTGGATTTGCGTCGGTTTCGTATTGCCGGTGGTGACGCGGACGATTTGGCCGCCATCGCTGTTCGCGACCCAGAGATCGTCGCCGTCTTGCGTGCTGCGGAAAGCGATCTTGCTGCCGTCGCTGGAGATGGCGCATTCACGGGCGCTCATCGGCGCGGGCTGCTTGACGCGGAGGTGGATGCCGTCCCAGTCGATGTCCTTATGGCTGGCGGTACCGGAGGCGAGAGGCTTTTGGAGCGATAAGACATAGGCGCTTTGCGTGTCGCCCCGGCGCCGGCTGACGAACGCGAGCTTATGGCCCGTTTTGCTCCAGGTGACGCCGCCGTTGTAGTTGGCGAAGCGGGTGACGTTGCGGGCGGGGTTGGCTTCCGTGGGGCCGTTGACGGGGACGATGTACAGCTCGCTGGCGAAGTAGGCGTCGTTCTTGGCGATGGCGAACCACTGCCCATCGGGGGACCATTCGTAATCGAACA
>JBAXFO010001140.1:0-1624 GCA_037139885.1 Planctomycetota bacterium | reverse complement strand
CTCCAGAACTGCCATACCTTTTCGAGCGCCTCGCGGGCGTTCGCCAGGCCGCGGAAGCGGTTGAGCAGATTCCGCGCCGCGTCTTCATGATTGGCGGCGCCGAGCGTGAACACGATCTCGCGCTCTTGACCGTCGTTTAGCGAGACCGGCGCCTGAAGGGCCGCACACGGATCGAAGCCGGCGCCGACGCGGCCTGACAACCGAGCCCGGCGCATGGCCGCCGGATTCGCGGGCGAGCCATTGCGGCCCAAAAACTCGGTGCGGTCGCCGGTGTGCGTGCGCATGGACTCGCTGCAATCGACGAACGCGAGCCGATCGCCGAACTCGGAGTTGTACGGATTGCGGGCGAAGATCGCGCCGCTCATCGCGTCGTTTTCGGTGGTGACGTGCATCAGCGATTTTTCGCGTGTTTCGCCGAGCGCCCATTCCCAGTAACCCGTCACCGAAAGCTGACGCGGCCGACCGGAACGATTCGCGATCTTGAGCCGCACGAATTTGATCGGCGCGTCGGTGGCCACATAAACGCAAAGCTCCGAGACGATGCCGTCGTCTTCGTATTCGAAGATGCTGTAGCCGAAGCCATGGCGCACGACATAAGGGTTGCGGCCGCGCGCGGGCAATGGCGTGGGAGACCAGAAACGCCCGCTCTCTTCATCGCGAATGTACAACGCCTCGCCGCTGACATCCATGACCGGATCGTTGTACCACGGCGTGAGCCGAAACTCGTGGCTGTTCTCCGACCAGGTATACGCATTGCCGCTTTCGGAGATCACCGTACCGAAGTCTGCGTTCGCGATCACGTTCACCCACGGCGCGGGCGTCGTTTGCTTCGGCCCGAGGATCGTGATGTATTCGCGGCCATCCTGGCTGAAGCCGCCGAGTCCGTTGAAGAACGTGAGCTCCCGCCGCGGCGTTTCGGTCGCCGGCAAGAGCTCGGGCTGCCGCCGGGCGGGTTTGAGTTCGGGGATGGCCAACTCGGTGCGGCCGCGGCGCTCGATCTGTTCGATGAGCGTGCCGGCGTCATCGAGCAACACGACGCGGGCCACGGTCTGGAGCAGCGCCCGATCTTCCTCCGACATCTGCTCGCCGCGGCGGACGAAGATGCCCCCGGGCTTGTCGACCATCGTCGCTTCGAGACTCGAGGCCACCAGATCGGTGATGGTGTCTTGCAGAGTTTGGCGATAAACCGAGTCGTCTTCGTTCCAGATCACCAGATCGACCGTGAGGCCTTTCAAGCGCCAATAGGCGTGCGCTTGCACCGCTTGACGCACGAGTTCGATGTGCGCCCGATCGCGAATGCGCAGCAGGACGATGGGCAAATCGCCCGAGATGCCATAACCCCACAGCCCCGACTGCCCGCGCCGATTGCGGATCAGCACGCTCGGCTTCGCGCGCCGCAACGCCGACGCGAAGATGACCGAACCCGCCAGCCGGCCATACGCCTGGGCCTCGGCCTCGGAAGCGTTGAGTTGCCGCAAGAGAATTTGGCTGTGCGTCCAGGCGAGTTCGAAAACGCGGTTGGCCAGACGCGAGTCGGAATATTTCTCGGCCATGGCGATGGCTGCGTCGCGCGTGGATCTGCTGGGATTGTCCGATCGGCGCTGACGAGACGCATCTTTTTATC
>JBAXFO010001139.1:0-1628 GCA_037139885.1 Planctomycetota bacterium | reverse complement strand
CCCGGTGCGCGCCGATTAGAATGGGATTAAACCCATATGGCAGGGTCACTCACCGGAACAAACGGCGGCGACCGGCCGTTAACCGCCGCAACAAACGGATGCTCCGTATTCGGTCATGTCGAATTCCGTCCCGACACCTGACGATGCGACGCCGGCTGCTACTCCGCCGGTCGCGGTTCTCGTGCCGACGCATCTCGCCGATTTGATTCCACTGCGGATTCAGGCGTGCGTGTTGGCTTCGCTGTTGGCGTTTCTCGCCGTCATTGGGTGGAAGGCCTGGACGCCCGCCCTGAAAATCGAAACCGAGCAACGGCCGCGCATCGATGTCAACCGCGCCGGGCCCACCGAGATCCAGCTCCTGCCGGGCATCGGCCCCGAACTTGCCGAGCGCATCGTCGCCCATCGTGACAAGCACGGCCCCTTCGAAGGCATCGGCGACTTACGCAAAATCGCGGGGATGGGCCCCGCCACGTTGGAGCGGATCCGCCCGGCCATCGTTCTGTCATGGCCGCCGCGAACGGAACCGCTCCCCGCCGCCGGCCCTTCCGTGGTCAGCATCGCTCCCGCCGCTCTCGTCTCGAAGGGGGACGCCACGGCCATCCTCGACCCCAATCAAGCCACGCTCGACGAACTGCAAACCCTCCCCGGCATCGGCCCCAAGATCGCCCAGCGCATCATCGACGAGCGCACCAAAAAACGCTTCATCGACGTCTCCGATCTTCGCCGCGTCCCCGGCATCGGCGTGAAGACGCTCGACAAAATCAAACCGCGCTTGCGCCTCAGCGAACGCGTCACCATTCAGTAACGGTCATTTCGTTCGGGCCGCCATCTCACGGCCGATTCGTTGCCGGAGCGCGGCATCGACGAGATTGCCGTGGTGTTTGCCCGGGACGATCTCGATGACTGCGTCGCTGCCGAGTTTGTGAAGGCTTTCTTTGAGCAAACGGGTGGCGCCGTCGAGGAAAAAGGTGTCTTCAGCCCCCATGACGATGTGAATCTTCCCGGCAAGCTTCGGAGCCAAGGCCGACCAGTCCTTTTCGAGAAGCTGGCGGATGTCGTACGCTCGCCAGCTTTGCGCGACATCGGCGTCGATCGCGCCCGTGGTGCGATTCCACAGCGGTCGCGGTTTGCCGTCGGGGCCGCGGGCGCTGAAGACGGCTTCAAACGAGCCCAACTGCCCCCCACGACCGAGCACGGTTTCCATGTCGGAAAATTGCTGATACGTGAGGACGTTCTTCCCCTCTTTGCGCGCGAGCGGACGAAAGGCTCCCTGGGGGTCGAACAGAAGATTGGCGTTCTTTTCGTAAATGTCGACGAGCTGGAAGTCGCGGAAGTCGACGGCATCGGGGGCGGTGGACCAGACGCCGTCGAAGATTTCCGGATATGTGATCTGGAGCCAAAGACTGCTCCACCCGCCCGACGAATGGCCCGTCACGAAGCGTTGGCCGCTGCCGCGAAACGCCTTCTCGAGAGCCGGCAGAAACTCCGTCACCAGAGCCTGGCCAAGGGGGCCGTTGTTGGCGGAATCGGCGAAGACATGATGGCCCAAACGACACACCGGATCGAGCATGACGTGGATCATCTCGACGCCGCCGCTGTCTCGGCCCTCGGCCTTGAACGCCATGTGG
>JBAXFO010001138.1:0-1631 GCA_037139885.1 Planctomycetota bacterium | reverse complement strand
CATGCGGATGGTGCCGACCACGAGGTCCCGGAAACCCTCGCGGCTGGAGCACTCGGCGACGGCTCTTCGAAACACGACCGTCCCCTCGCGATAGCCGCGTAGGATCCGCTCGATCTGGGCCTCTTCGATCAAGCCCTCCCGGCTGCCGAAGTGGTGATAGAGCGACGTGATCGCGATCCCGGACCCCGCGGCGATCTCGGCAGCCCGCACCGCGACCTCGCCGCCCTCGTCGATGGCCGCCATCTCGAGTTCGAGCATCAGGTCACGCGAGGTCTGGTGGAGCCGATCCTCGCTCGTGCCGGACTTCGCGCGGGAGGGCGCGGGCGACGGCGCCTTCCGAATCCTGAGCGTCTTCGACATGAGCGGTTGCTTACATCCTGCACAATCGCGACGGAACCAGCCCGAAGCCGCCTCCTCCTGGTCCGCCGGGAGGAGCGCCAGCACGAACTATGCCGGGCGCGACCCGACCGCAACTGGGTGCAAAGTGAGCTGACAGTGACGATATGGCCGAGTCCCCACGGGCGCGAATGTGCGGGTGAGCGAAAGTCCAGAAGCCGGCATCACCTCATTGGTCGCTATGGCACAACCCCTCCCGCGCGCGGGCATCCTAAGCCACCACCACCGTCACTTTCAGAAATGTCGCCGGAATCGCGGTGATCCCTTTGTCGGCGCTTTGGTTCTGGCCCTTGAACAACGCCTCCAACTCGCCCTGCAACTCATCGGCCCGGCCGTTCGCGCCGGCGGCTTCAAAGGCGTTCATGGTCGGCCCGTAGAAGGTGCGGAACGCATCCAGAAGGGCCTCCGGCGGCTGGGGATGCTCGAAGGTGTAGGTCTCCCTCGCGAAGGACACGTTCTGCGCCAGCACGCCGGCGGCGATAAACCGCTCGGTAACATTGGCCTCCACACCCCAGGTCATGGGGCTGACGAAACCCTCCGGCGGCGGCGGCGAATAGGCTGAGCTGATCTTCAGGATCTGCGCGACCAGGGTCGGATCACCGGGAATCCAGTTGCCCATGACGATCCGCCCACCCGGCCGGGTGACGCGCACCATCTCCTTCGCTACATCGAAGGGCCTTGGCGCGAACATTGCTCCGAAGATACTGACCACCAGATCAAAGCTGTTGTCGGCGATGCCCTCCAGATTGGAGGCATCGCCCTCCTGGAAGCTCAGGTTGGTCAACCGCGCCTCAGCCGCCCGCCGGTTTCCCGCCTCGACCAGATTGGCGGCGATGTCGACGCCGGTTACGTCCGCGCCGAGTTGCGCTTCCGGCAGGGCCGTCGTCCCGTCGCCGCATCCCAGGTCCATCACCTTCATGCCGGGCGTGATCCCCAGTTGCGCAACCAGCGCCTCGCCGCTGCGCCGCATGCTTTGTGCGATGCGGGTGAAGTCTCCCTTTTCCCAGAGGGCCTTGTTCGGGTTCATCTTCGTACTCCCTTCGTCCGTAGCCTATTCGGCCATCACGTCGCCCGAGCCGCCGAATTCCGCTGGAAAGTCCTTCAGCTTGGGCAAACCGTCGCGCATCGGCAGCACGGTCTCGGCGTAGTTGACGTGGACGCCGGGCGCGAAGGCTAGCGTCGGGATGGTCGCAGCATAGACGTCCACCAGACCCAGCGGCGGATGGTTGTTCATC
>JBAXFO010001137.1:0-1633 GCA_037139885.1 Planctomycetota bacterium | reverse complement strand
TATTGTCAGGAATTAGCGACGACTGGATTTGAACCAGTGACACGCGGCTTATGAAGCTCAACGGAACACCAGGGCCGTACGCCCAAAAGTTCTCGATCTGACAACACTTTACGCGAAGCCAGGGTCGTTTGCAAGCTGTTGCAAACCGTCGCCAAGAATTGCGGAGATTTGCGGTATTCCGGGGTCGAATCCGGTAGTCGGCCGGTAGTCGCTTTAGCTACAAATGTCGTAGGTATGTCGTCGTATCGGCGAGATGCGCGAATCGCCTGAACGTGTCGGCGACGGGAAGTCCATCAAGTCGCTCCACGCTACTTCTCGAACTTCGGCATGGCGCGTTTCATGAACTCGTCGAACAGCGGCACGGTGAACGCCAGCTCTCCATGCGCGGGGCTGTAGATCATCCCCTTCTTGATGAGGTTCGCGCGGCCGGGACCGAGACTCGTGATCTTCACGCCCATCTTGTCCGCGATGTCGGCGGTCCGCCGCGAGTCCGGTCCCAGTTCCGCCATCGCTCGCAGAAACTTCCTCTCGCCAGGCGTCAGCCGGTCGAACCGGACTCGAAAGAAGTTCTTGTCGAGTCGCGGCACGACCCGGCTTGTGGCGTCTTCTACGACGTTCTCGGTAATGGGGCTGGCCGCGGCCAGATTCCACGATTGGTATCCCCATTCCTGAAGAAAGTACGGATACCCCTTGGTGAGCCGGAAGATCTCGTCGAGCGCCGCCGCCTCGAACGTCACGCCCACTTTCTGCGCCGGCTCTCGAAGAGCCTTCTCGGCGTCGTCCTTCGACAACGCACCGATGTCCGGGAAACTAAACAGCCGCTCAGCGTACGACTTCGATTCCCCGGCCAACCCGGGAAGGATCGGCAAGCCTGCTCCCAACAAGACCAGCGGAAGCTGCCTTTGCTGGATCTTGTGCATCGCCATGATGAGGGCTCCCAGTTCCTTCTGATTGAAGTACTGGATTTCGTCGATCAGGATGGCGACCGGCTTCTTCCGATCCTCCGCCGCTTCCGCGACGACAACAAAGAGGTTGGGCAGGTCGGCTTCGAGATCGCCGCTGTCGGCAACACCCTTTTCGGGCTCGATGTCCAACCCGATCGTCACATCGTCGACCTTCACCTTGATGGCCCCAATGAAGCCGCGGAGCACCGCCAGCGCACGTTTCGCCTTCTCCATCGCCCCGGCCAGTCGATTCAGTTCATATAGCAAAGTGCGAAGATGAGGAGCGATCAAGGCCCCAAGCGACTTGTCTTCGTGCGCCTCAATGGCGATCGTCATGTAGCCGTCGGTTCGGGCCAGCCGCTCGATCTCGTTGAGCAACACGGTCTTGCCGACGCCGCGCAGCCCTGTGAGGAGCATGCTCTTCTCGGGCTTCTTTTGCTTGACCCGGCCCAGGAGAATGCGAGCCTGTTCGAGGACAGGGTCGCGGCCGACAAGCTCGGGCGGCGGCGAGCCGGCGCCAGGCGAAAACGGATTCTTGATGGGGTCCATGCGGGAATTATAGCGACTTATAAGGCTTTATAGCAATAATACGCTATAAATCGCTAAACTGGTTACAAATATAGGCACGTCATGATCAATTCTCGCCGCCGTCAAGCCCCGCTCCGCGCCGTATGGCCACCTTCCCGAAC
>JBAXFO010001136.1:0-1633 GCA_037139885.1 Planctomycetota bacterium | reverse complement strand
GTTGGACCGCTCGTGTGGTTGAAGCCGACCTTCACACTATGCGCGCCGCTGATGTACGACACGGCGCCCCGCAGTTGGATCGGCACGCTCGGACGGTTGCGATACCCGCTCATGCCGCGGTACGCCAGGCCGGTCGCCTGATCGGTGACCGGAATCATCGTCTTCAGGTTCGTTTCGGATGTGGGATCCACCGTGCTCGACGCTTGGAACACCAAGGCGCCGGCTTCGAGGAGCAGGCGGTTGGTGAGCGGCGAGGCCCAGTCGATGCCGATCTGGTTCAGCAGCGGATAGCGCTTCAAATTGGCCGCCTCCGGCGCCGTCGTCGAGGTGATCGTCGACGGGCAGAAGCACTGGTTTTCTTCATGCCAGTTGATGCCGAACTTGTTCCGGGTCGACGCTTGCCACGACAGACGCAGCTGCTGATCCTTCTGCCAGTAATCGTTGATGCCAGGACGGGTCAGGTCCGGCACGTAGGTCCAGGCATTCGGGTTGTTCGCGTTCAGGTTGTAAAAGGCGTTGGCCGCGACGCTCGACGACACCTGGTAGCGAACCGATTCGAAGAACCACAGGCGATCCTTCATGATCGGGCCGCCGAAGCCCGGGTTGATGTCGTAGATTCGGTCGATCGTGTCGGGCGTCTTGAGGCCCGCATCTTTCAGGCTTTGCGTCAGGTTATTGCCCTGCATCGAGCTATTGGCATAGTTCGCGAAGAAGGTGCCCCTGTACGTGTTGCCGCCGTCGCGCGTAATCGCGTTAATCCGGATGCCGCCAGAGGGGTATTCTGCGCTCACGGCCGATGTGTCGACCGCCATTTCCTGCGTGGCGACTGGATTGATGACCATCGCCGAGGTGAAGGACGACATCGCCAGCGACGCAATCTGAACGCCGTTCTGGAGATAGACCTGGTCGCTCGACCGGCCGCCGTGCACCGACAAACCGGAGAGCGACGACGTGCCGTTGCCCTGCGCCCCGCCGACGTTCTGCGTGCTCGTGCCGTTTCCGTAAATGACGCCCGGAATGAGCAGCGGCAAGTCGTACGACCCTCTCCCGTTGGGGATCGCATCGATGATGTCTTTCGTCATCACTTTCTCGCCGGTCGTGTTCTGCACGTCCACGATGGGCGTTTCGCCGCTGACCGTGATTGTTTCCTCGAGCGCTCCAACGCGCAGATCGGCGTTGACCGTCGCGTTAAACGATCCCGTCAGCTCGATCCCCTCGCGCTTCGCGGTGTTGAAACCCGCCAGCGTGTATGTGACCGAATAGGCGCCGGGCGGCAGGTTGGAGATCTGGAACTGTCCGGTCCCGTCCGTGACCGCCGACCGGGTCTTTTCGATCAGCGCCGGACTGGATGCCTCAACAGTCACCCCTGGTAACACCGCCCCAGACGTATCTTTCACCGTGCCGACGATGGACGCTTGGGCGTACACCGCGGTTGGAATCAGGACGACGCACGCGAGTAGAAGGGCTAACCTGACGAAGCCACGCATTGCCATAAACCTCCGCTCTAAGGAGCGATCTGTGATTTTGTGAAACAGCGACGAAAACTATCACGGCGAGTAGGCGGAATCAACGTGTAATCAACCTGTAATCCACAAGATTCGACCAGATTCGGCCGTCTTTCAAAGATTTGGAT
>JBAXFO010001135.1:0-1635 GCA_037139885.1 Planctomycetota bacterium | reverse complement strand
CGCCAGTGGATTGCGAAGCTCATGGGCCAGCGTCGCCAAAAATTCGTCCTTGCGACGATCCGCGTCTCGCAGCTCCGACTCGACCTGCTTCAACCGACTGATGTCGAGATTGATGCCGGCCCAGGCCGTGATCTCGCCCCGTTCATCGCGCACGGGCACGCCTCGCGCCAAAATCGGATGCCAGTTGCCATCCTGCCCAAAAAAGCGGTGCTCCATGTCCCATTGGCCGCCTGACTCAACGCACGCCTTCCAGGCAGCAATCGTCCGTTCGGCATCGTCGGGGTGCAGCAAGTCGCTCCAACCAAACTCCTCACATTGTTGTTGCGTTATGCCGACGAGCCGCAAGAACGATTCACTCGCATAGAGATTGCGGCCCTGCCGGTCACAGACCCACACGCCATAGTCGATCGATTCGCCAATCGCTCGATAGAGCTGCACGCTTTCGAGCAAGGCCCGCTCGGCCTGCTTGCGTTCGGTAATATCGCGGGTTGACCCCGAAACCGCTTCGACCGAACCATCGGCCGCCAGCACCGGCTGAAAGATGTACTCGTACTGCCGCTCCCCAACGGCGCTGGTGTAAGGCGTCTCGTCCTTAATCGAATGTCGGGTGGCAATCACCTCTTGAATCTGAGCCTGAAGTCGGGCCGCCAGTTCTGGCGGGTAATCGAGTTCGTGAAAGTTTCTGCCCACCGCCTCGGGCAAACTTTTGCCCCAAAGCTCCAACAACGCCTTGTTGACGTACACAAAGCGCCCTTGCAGATCGAACACATAGTTGAAGTCGGCGGAGCTCGACAAGGCCGTTTCGTAGATGCGTCGCTGCAGCTCGGAGGCTTGCGCCAGCCGTTCCAATTCCATTCCGGTCCGCTTACGCTCGCTCACATCCTGGAAGTAAATCGAGATTCCCTCGGCGGCAGGATAGACATTCGCTTCGAACCAGCGATCTTGGACGGGGGAGTAAGAAGTGACCGACGTTGCCACCCGTTCGCTCGCCACCAGGCGGCAGGCGCGCTCAAAATCGCTCCCCAGCCGTCCCGCAAGTTCCTCCCACAACTCGCGGCCCAGCAAAGCGCCCGGTGGACGGTCGAGGAGGCGTTCGGCCGGCGGATTCACATAGATGAATCGCCAATCGTGGCTGACCGCAAAGAAGGGGTCCGCAATGCTCGCCAGAATAGCCTGAGCCTGCTCCCCAGAGGGCTGACGGGCAGAGTTAGGTGTCGAAACCGTTCGTTCGCTCATCGACATATTAGGCTTTCAAGCAAATCGCGGTCGCTGACTGGCATGAACCGGGATACAGAGCGCAAGCGGGCGGAAGGACGTTGAGGGGGGCCGTTCATTCTAGCCCGAAAGCCGCTGCGCCAATACCGTTACCCGACTCGCATTTTCGGCCCCGCCTTCCACTGCCAATGCTGATAAAATGGAGGCTCGACATCTATCGTTCGCCCGCACGGCTCGCCCTGGAGTTGAATTCAATGTCTCAAGGAATTCGTTTCGAAAAGCTCGTCAACGAAGCCAAAGCCCGCATTCAGGAGATCTCCGCTGCCGAGGCGGCCCAGCGGCAGTCGCAAGGAGCGATTCTCATCGACGTGCGGGAGGCCGATGATTTCGCCAAGGAACACGCCTCGCACGCCCTGGGCC
>JBAXFO010001134.1:0-1635 GCA_037139885.1 Planctomycetota bacterium | reverse complement strand
CGTCAGCCTGGCCGAGGGGGCCTCGCCGGACTTCCAAGTCGAGGATCTCCTCCCGGCCGGGATGCGGTTCGTCAACGACGGTACTGCCCGCTACGCGTTCATCAGCACCGGCGGGAATGGCATCGCGTCCGCCGGCGCCACGAACATCACAGGATTGGGTACTGCCGGTGGCGTGGCCGGTTCCAACGCCGCACTCGTCGCACTGACATCGGCCCAAGTGAACGGCGTACTTAACGACAACAACATCGCCACGGATGCCACCGGAACGGGAACCGGCGATCCTGCCCTGTACGCCAGTGGCGCCCCCGTCTTCTTCCGCCTCGGCAACCTCACGAATTCCAACAACGACGCCGACAACGAATACGTCGTGATCGAATTCAACGCCCTCGTCGAGAACATCCCCGCCAATACCGCCGGCACCTCTCTCGGCAACTCGTTCGCCCCGCTCGTCGATACCGACGGCAACGGCACCCCCGGCTTTGTCAATGTCATCCGCGATAACGGCGACGGGGTGAACGGCGCTGGGGATACACCCGCGGCCGCCAACGATCCGCTGAACGACGGCACCGGAACTCCGGCCCGTTCCGCCACCGTTCCGGTCGTGGTCGCCGAACCGACACTTGCGATTGATAAGACCTTGCGAAACATCACGGTGAACCCCGCCGGGGCCTTCGTAAACAACACTCCTGCCGACGCCGGGGATATCCTCGAGTTCCAGGCGGTCTTCACGAACACCGGCACATCCAACGCCTTCGACATCAACCTGACCGACGTTCTCCCGGCTGGCGTCACGCTCAACGGCATCGTCTCGCAAACTGGCGGCCCCGCTCTCGCCACTCTCAATGTGATCGGCAACACGATCTCAGGCACCTTTACCAACCCGGCGGGGTTGGCCGTGGGGCAGTCGATTACGATTCGATACCAGGGCGTCGCCGGTTCCGGAGTGACGCCGAATCAAACCATCACAAACACCGCCACCGCAACTTGGACGAGTTTGCCGGGCACCGGTACGGCACCGAACACGACAGGCTCGGTCACGCCGGGTGCCAGTGGCACCGCGACGGGCGAACGCAACGGCAGCGGCGGCGTGAACAATTACACCGCCAGCGACACTGCATCCTTCACCGTGCCCGCCGGAACCTTCGCCAAGACGCTCTTCGGCTCCGATGTGTCCAGCACCTCGCCGCCCAACGTCGCCGTCGGCGAAACGGTGCAGTACGCCCTGCGTGTCACGCTGCCGGAAGGCACCACCAACGGCCTCGTTCTCAGCGACCTGCTGCCGACCAATCTCACCTACACCGGCTTCAGCCTCGTGACGACCGCCGCCGCGAGCAACGGCCAACTCGCCGCCAACTTCGCCGGCACGGTGAACAACCCCGTCGTCAGCGGCGGGCCGTTCGTCGGCGGCACCGATCCGGTCTTCTCCTTCGGCGCAATCACCGTCACCGGCGATAACACCGCCGCGAACAATACGTTCCTGCTCATCGTCAACGCCATCGTGCGGAACGTCCCGGCGAACGAAGGCCTGCTGCCGGGCCAAACCAGCATTCCGAACCAAGCGACGTTCGTACTGCCCGGCCAGCCGAACACGACGCCCCCGGCGGTCAACGTCACGGTGGTCGAACCGCAACTCAC
>JBAXFO010001133.1:0-1636 GCA_037139885.1 Planctomycetota bacterium | reverse complement strand
GCCGACGCCGGTCGGGCCGATCATGATGATGTTCTTCGGCGTCACGTCTTTGCGAAGATCGGCGGGGAGCAGTTGGCGGCGATAGCGGTTGCGGATGGCGATGGCGACGGCGCGTTTGGCCGCGGCCTGGCCGACAATGTACTTATCGAGTTCCGCGACGATCTGACGTGGGGTCATTTCCGCCATGACTGGTTCCGTGAGAGAGGCGTGTGCGCCGAAGGTTATTCCACTGCTTCGACTTCGAGATTCCGATTGGTGTAGATGCACAGATCGCCGGCGATGCCGAGGGCGGCTTCGACGATCTGTTTGGCGTCGAGCGCCGAATGAGCCATCAAGGCGCGGGCGGCGGCGAGAGCATACGGGCCGCCGCTGCCGATCGCGCAGACGCCGTCGGTCGGTTGGATGACATCGCCGGTGCCGCTCACGAGGAGCAGATTGTCGCGATCGGCGGCGATCATCATCGCTTCGAGACGGCGCAGCGCCCGGTCCATACGCCAATCTTTCGCGAGCTCCGTGGCGGCGCGGGGCACGCTCCCCTGGAAATCTTTCAATTTGGCTTCGAAGCGCTCGAGCAAGGCGAAGGCGTCGGCCGAGGCGCCGGCGAAACCGACGACGACCTTGCCGCCGTAGAGCCGGCGGATCTTTTTGGCGTCGCTCTTCATCACCACTGGCCCCAGCGTGACCTGCCCATCGCCCCCCATCGCGGTCTTGCCTTGATGGCGCACGGCAAGAATCGTCGTCGAACGGAACTTGTTCGCATGTTCAGGCATAGAATTCACTCGTCGGCGCGGGCCCTGACCTTTCCCATGATATAGGACAGAAACGGACCGCGGCCTTTCCCAAATGGCGCGCGACGCGAATAATAGAGACAGCGGCCCGACAGCGTTCGGCTCCGAACTCGAACACCACCCCGGGGGTTTCTCCCATGAAAGCGATTTGGACCGTCGGACTTCTCCTTGCGGCGCTGGCGTTCGCGCCACTCGATGCCGCCTGGGCTCAGGCGAAGGCCTGGCGTCCCGTGAGCGATGACATTAACTTTTTCAGCGCCCGGGCCCGCGAGCAGGCGGACCAGCGCATCAGCGAGATTAAAAGCAAGTTCCATAAGGATCTGTTTATCGAGGCGAAGAACGCTCCGCTGCCCGCCACGATCAAAAAGGACGACAAGGCGAGCGTCAACCAGTTCTACGATCGGCTGGCGGAGAAGCGTTTCGAAGAGCTTCGTGAGAACGGCATCTACGTCATGATCATCGACGACGCCCACATCTTGCGCGTCGTCGTCGGCAACAACACGATCGCCAAGGGCTATTTCACCAAGGCGAATCGCGATGAACTCATTGGCCTTTTGCGGACGAAGCTTCACGACAAGGACCACGACGGAGCGTTGCTCGCCGGGACCAAATTCGTTTACGACACCATGTTGGCCAATCACCCCGGCGGCGTTCGCAAAGCCGACATGGTTCCGGTGGGCCATCCGGTGGGCCAAGGTGAAGGCGGCCACAACGTTCGGCCGGCGGGCGGATTCAACTGGTCGCCCATCCTCACGATCGCGCTCGTCGGCGTGGGCGTTTGGGTGCTCTTCGCCATCGTGCGCAGCTTATTCCGCGGGGCCAGCGGCGGCGGCGCTCCCGGTATGGGC
>JBAXFO010001132.1:0-1638 GCA_037139885.1 Planctomycetota bacterium | reverse complement strand
GGCGTGGATGGCGTTTTGGGTTTGGCTGTTGGGCCGCACCGGCGCGGCATGGCGCAAAACCGAGTATGCGAAAACGATCGGTTAGCCGCGCCACGGCTCGCCGCATCTTGGGGAACCCGCGTGGAAATCTTGGCGGCGCTTGGAGCGCTCACTTTGGCGGGCGCAGCACTCTGCGCCTGGGAAGTGCGCAGGAAGGAGATGACCCGTTGGCTGGGGCCGTATATCGCGGACCGCAGACGGCGCCGTCTGCCGGCGGCGGGCGAAGACGTCCACCTCCTTCTCTGCATCGCCGATCATTTCGAACCGAAGGCGGGGGGCGCCGACATCGCGACGGGCCTGAGTCGAGTGCGCAAATGGGTGGATGACTATCCGCGTCAGTTCGCCCGCTTTCGCGATGCGGACGGTCGGCCGCCCCGTTATTCGTTCTTCTTCCCTGCCGAGGAATATGAACCCGAGTATCTCGACTTGCTGGCGGGCTTGTGTCGGGCTGGGTACGGCGAAGTCGAGGTTCATCTCCATCACGACGGCGACACCGCAGCGGGCTTTCGCGAGAAGATCGAGTCGTTCAAAAAGACGCTCGTGGAACGCCACGGCCTTTTGGGACGCGACCGCGTCACGGGGGAAATTCGCTACGCGTTCATTCACGGCAACTGGGCGCTGTGCAATTCCCGCCCGGATGGCCGACTGTGCGGCGTCGACAACGAGCTTGAGATCTTGCAGGCGACCGGTTGCTGCGTCGACATGACGTATCCCTCGGCGCCCGACGTGACCCAGCCGCCGATCATCAATCGAATTTACTACGCCAAGAACATCGCCGGCCAACCCTGTTCGCATGAAACGGGCGTGACCCTGAGCGAAAACGCACCAGCGAACGACGAACTTTTGCTCATCCAGGGTCCGTTGGTCCTCGACTGGGGACGGCGGAAGTGGGGCATTTTGCCACGCGTGGAAAATGGCTGCTTGCAAGCGTCGCAGCCGCCGAGCGTCGCCCGGCTCGAAACCTGGATGCGGGCTCGCGTGCAGGCGTCCCCTCGGCCGGACTGGATTTTCGTCAAGCTCCATGCCCACGGCGCGCCGGAAGACGCGCACGATGTTTTGCTGGGCAAGCCCATGGTGCAGTTTCATGAAGAGCTCGCCGAGCGGGCGCGGCGCGATCCGCATTTTCACTTTCACTATGTAACGGCTCGCGAAATGTACAACCTCGCCAAGGCCGCCGAGGCAGGGTTTCGCGGGGCTGTCGACGAAGCTCGAGATTTTCGAGTTGCCTCGAACCTGAACGTATCTTAAAGTTCCGTTATCTTTGGGCGCAGTCGGACATGCGCCAAAATGCCGAGGAACACGGTTTGCGTTCGCTCCGGAGCGTGCTAAGTTTAAGAATCGGGAAGAATTTTGCGGCACGGTGGGGTGAGTCGCCCACGGCCGCTCGCTTTAAGCCTTCGCTGGCGCCGCTTCGTTCGCGGCCGCGATGGTTCGCCGCAAGCCTTCGATGAAGGGGATTTCGGGATTGAAGCCGAGGTCACGGCGTGCGGCCGAGATGTCGGCCTGGGAGTGGCGAATATCGCGGGGGCGGGCGGGGGCGTGATGGGGTTCGGCGTTCGTGCCAAGCAATTGGTTCAGGTCGCGTAAGAGATCCAGAAG
>JBAXFO010001131.1:0-1643 GCA_037139885.1 Planctomycetota bacterium | reverse complement strand
CAGGATGTTTTGATAGAGCGACTGCACAAAGCCGGCGGCGCTCAGATTCTGACTTTGATATTCTTGCGAGGCGAAGAAGGAGGGGGACGGACCCGTCCGCTCGCCCCAACAGCCGCCGAGGGAGCGACGGCATCCGGGCTTCATTTTGCGAACGGGCAACGATAGATCGCACCTTCGAATTGTCAATCGGATGCCGGCATTGGAGGGAATTACGCCGTGCTATGCGCTTTTCCCGCACCTTCCCTGGAATCGGGACTTGGCCACGGCCGAGGAATGTCGCCGAGGCGACGCGTGCCCGGCAAGCGGAAAGGAATCGCGGCCCCAATCAACCGCCAAGGATGGCGTCGATGTAGAGGTCTTCGACTTTTTGACGAGCCCATGGCGTGCGCCGCAGGAAGGTGAGGCTCGATTTGATGCTTGGATCGTGAAGGAAACAGCGGATCGGAATGGCGTCGGCCAACGCAGTCCAGCCCAATCGATCGACCAATTGCGTGACGATCCTTTCGAGCGTGACGCCATGCAGCGGATCACGAGAACGGGGAGTCGGCGTCGGCTCGCTCATTCGAATCCTTGCTTTCTTCGCTTCAGCGTCGCGTGGGCGACTTTCTCTCGTGACACGCAAGCCAGGTCGGGCGACCGAGGTGACGCGGCGGTTCAGGCGGCGGGACTGCCGCCGCGAGACGAGTAAGGGGACGCGAACCCAGAACCGGAACCAGGGACATCGACAACGTCCACCGCGTCTTGAATGTAACCCCACTGGCAAAAAGAAACCGACCTTGTCGATTATTGTCGCGAACGCCTGGACCGCTTGCCATAGAATATTCTAATGCCTAGGAAGCACCTAGTAAGAACCGTACCGACGCACCTCCGCCTCCGCAAGTAACGAGCTCAGCGCCAATCGCCCGAAAGGACGAACGGGGCCCAATAGAAGGGCGCCAGGGCGCGAGGATCGTCGGTGTTGAGTTCGCCGCGGGGGGCGATGCCGCGGCGGGCGCCATCGCGGAGCATCCACCGCTGCGCTTCCGACAGGGCTTCGAGCTTCGAGAGATTCTTGCTCCACAGATTGTCGTAAAATCGTTCGATCAACTTTCGCGTCGCTTCGTCGTCCACCGCCCAAAGGCTTGCGACCACGCTTCGGGCGCCCGCCACTTGAAAGGCTCGCTGCAATCCGAGAGCCCCTTCGCCGCCGGCGAGTCGGCCGAGGCCGGTTTCGCACGCCGACAAGACGGCCAACTCGACGCGGTCGAGGTCCAGTTGCGAAACTTCGAGCGCGGTGAGAATGCCGTCGTCGCGATTTTCGTCGGCCGCGCGATTGGCGCCGGCGAGCGCCAGGCCCGAGAGCAGACCCGGATGGAGGCCGCCGATCGAATCGCGGGCGGCGGTCGCCGCGTCAGTCTTGTCGGGACCGAGAGCGGAGACGAGTTCCGGGGGCGCGAAGAAGCCGTGCGTCGCCAGGTGAAGCCAGCGAAGGCGCGGCGCGTGGTCGCGGAATGCGGACTCGGTGGCGGAGGCGCCTCGCAGCGTGCGAACCTTGGCGTCGGGAAAGCGCTGCTCGAACGAATCGCGGAGGCTGGCGATTTCGCCGCGAGTGGCGGGGAGGCGCGCCCACTGGCTGGAACGAAGAGCCGACGCGGGCGCCGACT
>JBAXFO010001130.1:0-1643 GCA_037139885.1 Planctomycetota bacterium | reverse complement strand
GGCCTATGGTTCCCCCGCCCCAGGACAGTATCCCTCGCGATCACCCACAAATTCGGGCGAAGACCCATCTTCCAAAACCCTTCAGACTGGCGCGTATAGGCGAAGACCCGGTTCGTTCTGGGTGAAATCAGAAACAATACGATAACCCGTTCCCCAAAATCGTAACAACGATTCAAACGGGTTATTAAGATCCGAAAAACGTACTCCACTGCTGAAACGTGACCATGCCGTCTGTTTGATTTGTAGTTTTAGATTCGATGCAATCATCCAGTCGCTGTAAGCCCTTGATGCATCCCGTAGTAGCGGCGGAAGAGTTGCAATCAACTCCTCCTCTATCAAGGAGTGAATGTCCGTGCTGGGCTCATCTAGAACATCTCCCAGTGCATCGATTACGGATTCGTACGGACTTCCGAGGTATGAAACTTCGTAGTTAATATTTGTAAAATACCAGATAATTCGATTCAATGGAAAAGCTCCCCAGGGAACTAGCCTCCGATTCAATTCTCTTGCAAGTGATTCGGCCGCCAATATCCCATCCAGATCAGAGAGCAAAGCTGCGATTCCAACGCGCGAGTCGGGCCGAATCAATTCGGTTGGACGACTTGTAGGCCAAATTGACTGGCCATGCTTCGTACTGCCGAACCGACGCGATGTATTGCTGGAAAATTCCGCTGGCAGCAGCCCCCGAATACAGAATTCGTCCCATAAGTTGCCGTCATTTACCGAGCTATCAATTAGATGCTGCACCTCGGGCGACATCTGCCGGTTCGGATGGCAGTACGCTCTAGATAATGCTGATACATCTGGAACCGCTCGTGGCATCTTCGTCATCCTGGCGCATCTGGCCTAAGCAAAATGTTTTGGACCGTAAAGTCAATGTCATCCAAAGTACGGCGGCCAGCCAAGACGAGGTCCCATCGCAACGTTTGTGCGGACGCTACCGGATCTTCAACTGCTTGAACGAGAGAATGAAAAGACAAATTCAAATCGATCCCTTCTCGTCGCCTGGCAACCCTTGCGCCTCGTTGTTCGAAAAGAACGTTATAATCCTCGATCGATGACCGCATCCGTTCCAGAGCGAAATCGAATGCAATTTTATGTGGATCCGGTCGCGGCCGATTGGTTCGAACCTTTTCGTTGAACGGGGCTGTGTTGACTAGCGGTATTGCTTCTTGAAGGGCTCGTGAGAATGCTCGCCAAGACTGTTCGACACGAGCACTAAAGCGAGGCAGATTGCCCCTAAACCCGGTGGCAAAAATGTGATCTCCTTGCCAGTCACGTTCCCTAGGTGGCCGCGGTGGTGGCGCGGGCGGCACCGGTAGGCGGTCTGGCAATGGCCTGACCATGCATTTCGCGACGACATCGGCTCCGCCAAACCAAAGCACCCAGATAGATCCTACGACAACGACCGGAGCGGCAAATGCGCTCGCAACTGCTGCGGCACCAAGCGGTGCATGCACCAATTTTCCGCTCGGATCCGAGCTATTGGTCGGAGAATTGTTTACGTACCGATAAAGATTCGAATCTCCCGCGTCGAATCCCATCGGATCAACTAGAAACGCCGACGCACCCCTGACCCAAGACTCGCTGCAACTCCGATGCGTGGTTCAACTTGTCGTGGGTCAGGCCCGACGAATCGCCGC
>JBAXFO010001129.1:0-1645 GCA_037139885.1 Planctomycetota bacterium | reverse complement strand
TTGAGATTTTTCTTCGTCACACCGGGTAGCTTCAGGCGACCGGACGAGGTTTCGTTTTGAGCTTTTCGCATCGGAAGAATTCACGAACATAGCGTCCGCATGGGCTCGAAGCTCGAGGCGGCGCCAAACACATTTACGGGGTCGGAGCGGCGGGGGCCTTTGCCTCGGCCCGCGACGTTGCGGCCGCGAGGGTCTTGCGACGTTCGCGGACGCGCCCCAGAAGCTCTTCCGTTCCCCGCGTCGGCCAGGCAAAGCGACAGGCTCGACAGAGGATTGACACCGGGGTGTCACTCCTCCGCGCGGAAGGACGAATCCTTCCGCCGTCCCAGTTAGGAGCCAGCTCGACGCGCGGGCGACCTCAAGACAAAATCCTCTCCTCGCTCTTGGGTTTTCTCAAAAGACCCGGACGCGAGACGTTCGGCCAATCAAAACAACGCGGTCGGGCGCTCCCTTGCGGAAGCGGCGACGCAGGCGGAGCATGGCGGGATCGAGCGGACTCGTCCCAAGATGGCGCTCCGACATTCGCGTTCGTCCCTGGTGTGCCGCAGTTCGGCGACCAGCTCGAGCGTTTCGGCCGGGTCGTGATTCATTCGTCGTCCTCCCTACGTGAGCCTTTTTTCTCCCGCCGCAAGTCCCTTCGCCCCCGCAGGGAGTTGCGGCGGGAGGAAAAAGGCGGCTCTCATGTTCCGACCATGCGAACCGGCGGCGGCCTCGAAAGAAACCGCATCAGCCGCTGAGATCAGCCCCGGAGATCAGCCGCCGAGCGCCTTGGTTTCGTCGAAGACTTGCTTCTTACGCAGAAGATGGTACGTCGCCCGCGCCAGCTTCGCCGCGAGAATGCCCATCGCCTTCGCCTTGCCGCTCTTCTTCTCGCGGCGTTTCATCCACGCTTTCGCGCGGTCGCTCTGGCGGAGCCACAGACAGACTGCTTCGCCGAAGGCCCAGCGGAGGTGGCCGTTGCCGATCTTCTTGGCGCTGGCCGTGCCTTTCTTGCTCTTGCCCGCCGACTCGTGCTTGCAACGCACCAGCCGGCAGTACGACAGAAACGATCCAGCGCTGGGAAAGCGCGTGATGTCGTGAATCTCGTAGAGAAGAACCAGCCCCAGAGTCTTCCCGACGCCGGGGATCGACTTCAGCCGAGCGAAGGCGTTTGGGTCGTCGACCTTCGCGTGCCGTTCGAGGTACAGTTCCAATTGGGCGATGCGTTCGTCGAACGAATCGATCAGAGCCAGGTCGGTCTCGATCGAGAGTCGAACGCTCGGATCGGCGAAGCGCTTCGCGACATCGAGTTCCTCGCGATTGGCGGCGTAGACCAGCTTCTTTCCAAAGACGGGAAGGTTGTACTGACTGTTCGTGTTTTGGATGTGGGCAAAGAGCAAGGCCCGTTGCCGCACGAAGAAGCTGCGTCGCCGCAAAAGATCGCGCGTCTCGCGGAGCCCCTTGGGATAGACGTACGCGATGGGAAAGTTGCCGCCGCGCAGCAGGGCCGAAAGTTTGTCGGCATCGAGTTTGTCGTTCTTGGACTTGCCGCCGTGGATGGCCTTGAGATACAAAGCATGACCTAATACGAAATCGATCTGATGCTCGGCGCAGAGATCGGCGACCCAGTACCAGGCGAACATGCATTCGCAGCCGACGACGAGCC
>JBAXFO010001128.1:0-1646 GCA_037139885.1 Planctomycetota bacterium | reverse complement strand
CATACAGACCCCTTGGTCATTGATGGTGACGAATGAGAAACGAAGAATCGGAAATTCCGAAAGTGAACTGACCGAATGCGGGGCAGATCGCGCGACAGCGCGAATGGTCGGCGACAGTGAAAGAAGCGTGGTTACGTGCGGGAAAGAGCGAATGATGGGCGTTTGCGATGGTCAATCGGGGCGGTCGTCGCTTTCAGCTTTGGTGGAAGCGTACGTCGGAGCGTTGGACGTGCGTCGGACCGAAGCCGGTTGCGAAAACCCCCATTGCTTCGGTCGAGGTGACGTCGAGGTGACCGATGCGCGCAGGATACACCAACGTTCCAAAGGAAAAATTCACCGTCCGCGAGTGATGCCGACGCTGGAAAATCCAACGCGAGAAAAAATAAGTGGCCGTGGATGGCGGCCAGCGTGAGTCAACTTGCAAGAGAAATTGCTGCGAGATTGCGTCGGCAAGACAGAAAAAATCGCCAGCGAAGGATGAACTCATCCGTCGCTGGCGATTTTCGTTTGTGTCCTTCGCCTCGTCCGGCGATTTCAGAATTCAGGGCCGGTCGCGGCGGCCCGTCCAGCCCGACGAGGAGCAAAAAAAGAAAGGGTGCGCGCGACTCTCGTCGCCGCGTCATCGTTGCGATCGGGAGTTTTCATGAACGCTGACGAGGGACGCCGCGGGGGGGGCCGTCGGTGGATTTCCCGCGAGCGTCGCCCGACACAGGATGCGTTTCGCAAATGCCAGGGATTGAAGGAGGGGCAGAGGAACGGCCGTCTGCGGAGCGACAGCAGATTTGAACACGGCTTCCACAGCATTGGGCCATCGCCGGCCCGCGGCGGACCAAAGGAGCCAGGGGCGGGCCGCGTAGGAGGCGATCGGTTGGTCGTCGCAACTGTGGCTATCGCCTCGGCGAAAGCGGCCCCATTCACACAAAACGATTGGCTCCCATCTTCGTGCGAGTTCGTCAGCGCGGCTGGCGATCGGTTCGGCGGGCGGAGTTGCGCCTAAAAGCCGAACCGCGAGGCCGACGACCACGAGGATCCAGTCTCTTTGATGCGGAGTTCCATGAAGACAAAGGTTCCAGTCGAACTCGGCAGAAAAGCGATCAAGCAAGACAGCAATGTCGCAGAGCCACAGGGGACGCCAGAGCCCGTGCCGCAGCAAATGCAGGCAGACATGACGAAACTGGTCCTCGCGGCCCAGGGCGAAGAAAGCAGTGTCTCCTACGGGAAGCTCTCGGCGGCGGCTCCAGAGGTCCGCCCACGGTCTTTCCCTCAGGTCTGGCACGCCGGCGTGCAGGTCGATGGGGCCGAAACGACCGCCGGACTGGACCAAAATCGAACATGCTTCGTCGACGCGGCCCGATGGAACGGCGAGATCAAAATCTCCGTAGGGGCGAAGCTCGGGGCACGAATACTCTCGCGCGATGGTCCAGCCCTTGGTGAGCAAGAACGGAAGTCGCAGATGATTGAGTTCCGCGACGAGCGCAGCGAGTCGGTTTTCGTGGACGGAAGACTGGATGGCGTGAAGCCGATACGCCTGTCGGCACAGGTCGTACGCGGGGAGCTGAGATTGATCCGGATCGGCCTGAAGGCGATGAAAAGCGAGCGAACCGGCCCCCGTCTGGAGCAGGTACTCCGCCGTCGCGTCGATCATC
>JBAXFO010001127.1:0-1646 GCA_037139885.1 Planctomycetota bacterium | reverse complement strand
TTGTTCCGAAGGGATCGCGCATGTCAAACGGAGGGTCCCCTTTGTCACATATCCTCTTGCGATCCTGCAACTTGCAAGAAACGGTCACATGGAGGCAGCGAATAGCTCTGGCATGATTGAATTCTATGGCATGGGAGCGACCCCGAATACGGCAGCCCCTGCGCGAGCAGAAGCTCGGCCATCGCCGAGGTTTCAGCCGTTTTTCTTCCCGTGGCCTCTACCCCAACCTGAAGACGGCTGGTAATCGCCCGATTCCTTAACCGTGCGTGTTGATGCTAACTTTTGCGCGCGTCGGTCCGACACCCCGCCTTACTCAAGCCGGGCGATGTGACCGAAGCAGATTCGCCAACGCACGAACTCCGCACCAGTAGGTGACATGGCAGGCGGAAGAAAGACTGGCACGCCTACCCGTAGGTTGGCCCCGCCCCGCCTACCCGCTCGACCGCCGCCCAGAGCTTCGCCTCCTCGGCGGCCATGGCCGGCGTGCGGTACGATCCGGCCCCTGGGGCAAGCGCGTTCCGAACCGCTGGCAGACGTGGGACGGCGCGCCCCCCCAAAAAGCAAAAAGTGAGCGAACCCGCCCCGAGTCCACCAACGCCTCCGACTCC
Organism: Planctomycetota bacterium; assembly: GCA_037139885.1. Taxonomy (GTDB): domain Bacteria; phylum Planctomycetota; class Planctomycetia; order Gemmatales; family Gemmataceae; genus JAIEPT01. Next base: position 1,038 of record JBAXFO010001127.1, on the reverse strand, counting down.
TATTCCGGTATCCTCCCCTCTTTCGATTCAAGTCCGATCGGCCAGCAATCGCATATTGTCCGGGTGAACCCAGCGAATCAGGTGAAAATTCTTGTATCTGCGCAAGTAGTTGTAGGTATCGTGAGTCGCCGGTGCGGTTTGAAAGAGGTTGGCCGTGGCATTGTCGACGGGGTAGATCATCGCCGCTTTGCCATCGTAGGGCCAAGTATCGAGACTGACCACGGGTACGACGTTCTTCCCCATCTTTGCGTCGATCACCTGGGCGGGGTGGGCGCTCTCGACATCGACATCGACGCTGTACGCACTTCCGGCGCTGTAAAATTGAATTTCTGCCGGGGGCCGCAGGTAATAGAACCGCGGTATCATTCCCGCCGGGATGGTCAAATCCTCATCGTCCCACATTTTGTCGTCAAAGCCATCGTTCGCTGTGAATTTCACATTGGTCAATGTGGTGCGGCCCGGCACGAAGGTGGCGATCCCGACCGCGGCGAAAGGGGCGGGGAAGTTCCCAATTTCGAGCCATTTTTTCTTGGGCGCGAACCATAACGGACTCGCAGTGATCGTTCCCCGCCCGACGCTCGCCCGCATCTCGGCCGGGCGATGCTGCATGTTCGCGCGGGCATCGTTGGCGGTGTACCCGTAAGACGGCACGATGTAATCGAACAGCGCGCCGTATTGCAGGGGGGAATCGTTCTCGGCACCGACTTTGTCTTGTGTGACATAGTAGATGTAGAGCATGCAACCGAGCGCGGGGTTTTCGTTCAAGACCGTTTCAACCGACGGCTTCATTTTCGCCCAAGCCTCTTCGAATTTCTGACTCTGATTCCGGTCGTTGAAGAATTGGACGACCAAATTGAACCCTTGCAACCCGATGGTGGAAACGACGTTGATCTTCGGAGTTTCTCCGAGGCCTTTTTCCGCGACCGGTTGCAGCTTGTCCCCCACACGTTGCGTCAATTCCATCTTGGGTGAGGGAGCGGTCGCAGCGGGAAGAGCTCTGGCGGGGGTAGCAACCGGATGAGCGATGACCGTCGGTGG
>JBAXFO010001126.1:0-1652 GCA_037139885.1 Planctomycetota bacterium | reverse complement strand
TCGTTCTCCTCTACTTCTGCAACCGATTCATCACCGACCAGACCTCGTGCAGCGAATGCTCGTAAGCCGCTCCAGCACGACCCTGATGCCGAGCGACCTCCGACTTGAAGTTGTCGTAGTCGGTTTCCTCGGCAAGCGCCGCAAGCACCTGGACCCACGCTGATTTCTGCATGAATAGCCGGAAGGCGTAATCGGTCGCCTTCGATTCGTGAATCTCGCACTCCCTCAGAAAATCGGGGAATCGCTTCTTGAGGGCTTCGAGATGGCTTCGCATCCTGGCTCGGACCATGATGCGGTCAGGATCGACGGGTTGGCCGTGACTGCCGTTTCCCTTGCGGGCACAGACGGTGCTGAAAAAGCCGTGTTTGGTGAAAATCCACATGGGGTGGTTCCTTGCTTACCTACTTACACCACGATTTCGTTCTCAAGTTCGGCAAGTTCTACTGGCGAGAACATCTTATATTCACCCAGAGCCTTCACGATGTCCGCTTTCGACGGTTCGTTCAGGTCAAGTTCCTTGATCGCCTCACGGAGTCGCTTGCGGTGATCGGGCAGGCACTCGGCGGGGCGTTTCGGCGGCGTCCCCCAATTCGCCGTCTCACCGGGGACGTACCGGAGCTTTTGCACGATCACGAACGCCGCCCGTACATGCCCAAGGAAATTGAGTTCGTTGCACACTTCTTGCAAATAATCGGAATCGCCCAAATTGTCGTTGACGCTGAATAAGTATCCTTCGCTCGCATCTTGGGCGTTCTCGATACCGCATATCGCAATTTCAACGTAATTGCAGACTGATCCGATCAATTTCAATCGGTGGACGAATCCCCGCACATGGTAGACGTAGAGGAGCCGAACGAGTGCCGTGAAGATGTCCAGGAAGTTTTCCATGCCGTTGATGTTGCCACGCTTGGCATGTTTTCGGAGCCGCTGCTTCTCGTGCCGATCCACGAAGTCGTAGATGGCTTCAGCAAGATTGTTCGAGTCCTCTTTTGCGTTCAAGAGCCAGTCCGGGGCTACGTCGGCATGGAAAGGGTCACGGATGCGAAGTCGAAACATCCGACCTCCGTGAAGCCCACCGCCACCGTCGTTGAAGCGAATGTTCAAGTGTCGCAGGTACTCGATAACCGCCGAAGCACCGTCCCGCTTCCCAAGCTCCTCAAGAAACTCCGTCAGACCATCGCCCGACTCCTCGACCTTGGATTTAGCGGAAGACGATCCCTCGCCACTTGGCTCGTATGTCAGTCGGCCTTCTTGAATGACCCAAATCGACGGACTTTCCTCACGCCTGTCTCCAAGTTCGGCTACCAATGAAGCCAGGATCGTCCCGTGCGCATCCTTCAATGCCGACTCTGAAGGACTCACCGTTGCAGTACCATTTTCTTTGTTGGGGAGGCTCAGAAATGCACGGGGCCGCTGCTCGCCTGGAGTGCGAATCGCCAATCGCAGGCTTGACGGTTTTATTGCCAGTCGATGCCGGTAGCTTACTCGAAACTCACCCGATTCCGTGAGGATAGCGGAAATCAGCCGCAGAGTGGACGAATCGACTTCTTCGGCTTCCGGCTCTTTCTCGACTCCTGGCTCGAATTCATCGAACGCAAGTGGGCGTTTCGCCAACTGCCCGTCGAATAGGCCGGAAACATACTCTTCAGCAT
>JBAXFO010001125.1:0-1652 GCA_037139885.1 Planctomycetota bacterium | reverse complement strand
TGCTCAACCTGCAAACCATCACGGAGGAGTTGGGGACGATCTGCCGTCGCCGGGCGTGGGTCGTGGTTACGTCCCAAGAAGACATGGACAGAGTGCTTGGCGACATGAGCAAGACGAAAAAGCAGGACTTCTCGAAGATTCAGGGCCGGTTCTTCCCGCCACTCTCGCTTTCCAGCGCCAACGTCGATGAAGTGATCCAATCCCGTCTTCTGGCGAAAGTCCCGGAAGTGCGGGACGAAATTGAAGCTGTCTTCAAGAAGCGGGGCGACATCCTCAAAAGCCAACTCACCTTCAAAGACTGCGGGATGACCTTCCACCAGTACAAGGATGGTGAGGATTTCGTCAAGAATTACCCCTTCGCACCCTACCAATTTCAACTGATTCAGAAAATCTTCGAGTCGATCCGCAAGGCCGGTGCCACGGGGATGCACTTGGCCCGTGGCGAGCGGTCGATGCTCGACGCCTTCCAATCGGCGGTGAAGACCGTTTCCATCCACGAAGTCGGCGTCCTCGTCCCCCTGTACGACTTCTACCCCTCCATCGAGAGCTTCCTCGATACGTCGGTCAAAAAGACCATCGACCAAGCCGAAACGAACACCAGCTTGGAGCCGTTCGACATCCGGCTGCTCCAAGTTCTCTTCCTGATCCGTTATGTGGACGAGATGAAGGGGAACGTGGACAACCTCGTGACCCTCTGCCTCGACCAGATCGACGGCGACCGGCTGGCACTACGCCGCCGCATCGAAGTCAGCTTGGGCCGACTCGAAAAGGAATCGCTCATCAGCCGCAACGGGGATTTGTACACCTTCCTCACCAACGAGGAACGGGACATCAACAAGGAGATAAGGCTGGTCGATCTGTCGAGCGGCGAGGAGGCCAAGCTCCAAGGCGACATCATTTTCGGGGACGTGCTGAAGGAGCAACGCAAGCACCGCTTCAGCGTCAACAACAAGGACTTCGAGTTCAACCGCCGCTGCGATCACTTCCCGGTCGGCAATCAGAAAGAAGGGGCGCTCCTTCTCTCGGTCATCACGCCGCTGGCCGACGAGTACGAGCAGTTCGACAAGATGCGGGCCATCGGGGAAAGCCTCAACGAAAACGGCCATGTTGTCATCAAACTTGGCAACGACGAGAGCTTAGGCCGGGAGTTGCGAGCATATCTCCAAACCGAAAAATACCTCTCCCGCAAGAACGACGGCACACTCACGGAATCGACCAGAAGAATTCTGCGGGACAATGCCGAGGACAACCGCAAGCGGCGGGAGCGTCTCTCACTGTTGCTCGGCGAGATGCTGGCGACGGCTGAATACTTCGTCGCCGGGCAGCCGCTCAAGTTGAAGGCTTCGACGCCGTTGGCGGCACTTGAAGAGTCGATGGAATACCTCGTTCAGAACACCTTCAACAAGATGAGCTTCCTCAAACGGCTCACGGCGGAACCGTTGAAGGAAATCCAAACCGTCCTCCGCAGCAACGACGTTGCCAAGGAGCATCTACTCTTTCAACAGGGTGAGAACAACCCCGACGCCCTCGAAGAGATTCGTAACTATTTGCAACTCTGTGCGATGAAAAGCCAGCCGGTAGTCCTGCACGACATGCTGGAAAAGCGATACAGCCTCCGGCCCTTCGGTTGGCCGGACGAAGAAGTGCTTCTG
>JBAXFO010001124.1:0-1653 GCA_037139885.1 Planctomycetota bacterium | reverse complement strand
TTCCGCGGACACGCTGCTCCGGTTAGCATCGGTGGGGATTGGTGAGATCTTTTAGTTTTACAGCAGCACTTTGTACCTGACTTTTTTGTGGCGTTCCTTCCATGCTTTTATGTGGGAGGCTAGCGCGACGCGATTGCGGTGCAGGTGATATTCGACGATCGCGATGACTTCCTCCCTGCCGATTTCTTGTCGTGGCAGCGTTGCCGTCAGCAGACGCAGGGCCATGTCCAGGGTAAGCTCGGGAGTTTTTTTTTGAGTTGCTGACGTGTCAGCGTGACGTACAGATGAGCCAACGCAACCAAACTCATGTGGTGGTGCCAGCTCGACCAGGCGCGAGCTTCGTATTGGTCCATGCCCAAGTAGCTCTTGCCTTCTTCGAGGAACTCCTCCACTCGGTAACGGGTTCCCGTCACCAACGCCATCGTTTCGAGCGGCGTTTGGAGCGATTCGTCGGCGGGCGTCCAGGCGAGGTAATACTTCACTTCGGCGTCCGTCTCCAACGAGCGCCGAAGCACCAGCCAACAGGGCGGTCCTGCTTGGCGATGCCGGACTGCCCAGGCTCGCACTCGCGCAAACTCGAACGCCAACGGCCCCTTCGCTCCCATTCGCAGTTGCAACGCCTGCCACGCCGAGGCCGGCAAGTCCGCCGCGATCGCGCGGACGGAACGGACGGAATCGCGGCGTGCACGCGTCGGTCGAGTTCCCTGTCCCTTATAAGGAGGAATCTGCGTTTGCGGATCGACCGTCCACACCGTGGTGTTGACGGGAATCTCGACCACATAGCGTTGCTCGGCCTTTTCGAGATCGCCGAGGAACTCGCCATTGTGGCCGTAAAACTCGTCGGCGGTCACCCAGTCGAATTTCACCAAGCCGTGGTCGCGCGTCCGTTTGAGCAGTTCGCTCGCGATTTGCGGCTTGGTTCGAAACTCGATCTCTTCGGGCACGCCCGCCTCTTTGCGGCGCTCGGCGTCGTCGGCCCAAACGCGCGGCAGATACAGTTGATCGTCCAAAAGCGCCGAGCCGGCGGGCGTGACGCCGACGAGAAACACGCCCATCTGGCAGTTCTCTTTCTTGCCGACGTGCCCACAGTACTGCCGCTGTACGCCAACGCTGTGCGTTCCTTGTTTGACGAACCCCGATTCGTCGATGACGCCGACGGCGCCGATTGGCCAGTCGCACGTCGAAGGCATCAGCTTTTCCGCGAAAACGGCTTGAACTTCTCGCTCGACGCTCTGCGCACTCCAAGGCGAATACGTCAGGAATCGTTGCAATGCCAAGACCTGGTTTTGGCTGATGCCATCGTCGCCAGGCTCTCCGAAATTCAACGCCATCGGCTCGGCGCTTTTGCGACCCGTGCCGAGCAAGAGGCCATTGATGTAGACCAGGGACTGCTTGCGAGCTTCGACACGCCCAAACAGAGGCGAGAAGCGCTCGTGAAGAAACAGCAATTGATCAGCCGCGGCGCGCACTTCGACTACGGTCATGGAGGCGTCCTCCTGAACAGAAAACCTCCCGACTGGCCAGAACAGGATATCAGGATCCATGTGCATTGCAGCTGAAACACCTGACGGCTTCAAGACCAAAGTGCAGCTGTAAAATTAGAACAGCGTCATTCAAAACTGAGAAAGCTCTCCGATGACCGCCGAAGAAATC
>JBAXFO010001123.1:0-1654 GCA_037139885.1 Planctomycetota bacterium | reverse complement strand
ACGAAATAAGGATGATCGCCCAGCGTCGCCTGGGCGAGGTCGTGGGCTTCTTGATGCTTGTTCTGTTGGCCGCGAAGGCCGGCGAGGACAGCGTTCAGATAGCCCGAGCGGGGGTGAGTTTTCAGGCCGATGATGAGCTCGCGTTCCGCTTCGGCGAGGTCGCCTTGCTGGATGAGGGTTTCGGCCAGAATCGAACGAATGCGGGGATTGGCGTCGTCGACCTTGACCAAGAATCGCCGGCAGGTCTTCTCGGCGCGATCGGGGCTCCGGGCGTTGTTGAGCGCTTCGGCGAGGTTGGCGGCCGCGAACGTTTTCTCGGGCTTGAGGACGTACGCCGACTCGAACCGTTCGATCCCTTCGGCGCCGCGCGAGGGAGCGTAGGCGAGCAAAAAGAGGCCGAGCGTTTCGTTGAGCCAAAAATCGCTGGGATGTTCTGCGATCGCTCGGGTGAGCAGATGGACGCCTTCCTGTTGCTGTTGAACCCCGAGGAGGCCGTCGGCGAGGAGGACGACGAGCTTGGGAGATTGCGTATCGAGCGCCAGGCTGCGGCTCAATGCGACGAGTTCGCCGGCGTCGCTCTTGAGAATCTCGACGCGAAAGCGAGCGCGGACCGGATTGGGATCGACGGCCTGGGCGATCTCGAAAATGCGTTTGCAATCCGGCTTGCCGCGTTCGAAAAGCATCCAATCGGTGAGGGCCAGACCGAGGGAGTCGCGCAGCGGGAACGCCGAGAGTTGGGTCGAGATGTCGGCAAGATTGGCCTGATCGATGGCGACGCCGAAGTCGGCGAAGGCCTTTCGGTAAATGGCCGGGCCCGCCTTTCCAAAGGTGACGCCGGCTTTGCCGCGGACGTCCAGATCGGTCTCTTTGACCATGCCGCGGCCCTCGAAACCTTCGTCGAGCCTCTGCGCGAGCGTGGCGTTTTTCTTGGTCGGATTGTAAAGAGCGTCGAATTCCTCGAACTTGGAATCGACGGCTCGGGCGTCGGCGTCGTTGAGCTTCGTCTTGCCCTTGTTGGCGCGGGCGTCTTCGGCGAGGAGCGAAGCCTGTTCGAGCGTCTTGCGGGCGTCTTCGAGGTTTTCGTTCTTTAATTTGGTCTGACTGTAAGTGACGAGCGAAAGCGCATTGTCGAGTTGGCGCACGGCCTGGTTGGACGCCGTCTGCGAGAGCGACACATTCGCCGCGGCGACCTGCCGCTGATACCACTGCCAGGCAAAAAAACCGCCGATGAGAAGAGTCGCGATGCAACCGCCCAGGATGCGCTGATCGCGGCGGCGGGCCTTCTCTTCGGCGGTCTTGGTGATGAGGCGGGCCTGCTCGAGTTCGGCTTGTTTGAGTCGCTCCTCCACTTGCAATTGATACGCAGCCACAGCATCCGCGACGGCCCGGGCGTCGGCAGGGCGGTCGGCGATCTCGGGGGCGAGGCAATGTTTGGCGATGGCGACGAGGTCGGCGTCTGCGCCCGATTGTTCGAGCCTTTGAAACGCACCGGAGACATCCCCCATGATGGCGAGACGTAGGCTGTTTGAACCGCCGACGCTCACGAAGGTCGGCGCGCCGGTGAGGATTTCGCAGAGGATGCCGCCGAGACCGAAGACGTCGCAACGCTGGTCGAGATTCTCGGTTTCGCCGCGCGACTGTTCGGGAGCCATAT
>JBAXFO010001122.1:0-1656 GCA_037139885.1 Planctomycetota bacterium | reverse complement strand
GATGCATTTGCGCGGACCGATGTTGTGAGGCGTGAGCCGAAGCAATTGCTTGATGCACGACCTCGCACGTCGGCGCGGAGTATAGCTGATCGTCGATATCCGACAGATCATTCACGCGCCCGGCGAACCTGCAGAGATGGTGGCAATGCTCCGCCATGACAGACGCCACAGACTCGAAAGCCACGAATTCCGGGCCGTCCACCTTCAGCAAGCGGGGCAAAACTCGGTCGCGGAAGTCGGCCAGTTCGTTGCTCAAGCATTGCAGCGCGTGGAGCAAATGAGAACGAGCGACAAGCGGTGCTTCGACGATCATGGTTCCTCCTTTAAGTTGCCGGCAGGCGCTTCAAAGAGATGCGTCTTCCGGAATCGGGTGCATGGATTTTCCGCAACTCTACTCAGTCATTTTGCCTCGATCACGCCGATCTCGCGTCCCAACAAACTCATTCCTGATATTGCCGGCGGCGTCACGCTCAGATGCCGGTCCTCCTCACCAGAACTCCGATTTTGAGCCATTTCCGCTCGCAATTCCATCAGCAAGCGGCCAAGCCAATTTTCGCCGCGCAATACATCATCCTTCTCGACCACCGCACCCCAAAAGCGGTCCCGGCGCGACCGCTCGACGATTGGTCGATCGCCCGTCCAACGGAGCACCCCCCGAAAGCGTCGGTGCTGCGCGAGCTTCACTCGCAGAACCCAGCGCATCACATCAAGTTGGACTTCCGCCCAATCCGGTCGGCTTTGCTGCCGTCGTCCTTCTTTCTTGGCCTTCATCTTCGCTTGCATCGCATGCGGTGCTTCAAAGATTTCTCGCTGCCAGTCCGGCCGATGGGGATACCTGCAAGCTTGATATAGGGCTTCACTTGAACTTATGTTCAGTCCGGCAGCTTGGAGCGGGAACTCATTTGACATATTCGACAGCTCACCAAACTCTTCCTTCACTTTGAAAATCACCACGATCTGTTCAAAACGCTTTCCATCGAACTCCCAAATCATGTAATCTCCTATCCAATAATTGGTTATGACGTCATTACCGCAATCCAGGCCAAGTTTTTCCGGCCAACATTGGTGCAACAGAGGTCGCAGTCCCCTATGTGGCAGAAAACTTCAAATTGTAAACCTGGCTATCGCGTTTTCTGGCCATTCAATGAGTGCGTGAGCATGCGAACTTGCAAAGAGCGCATGGAGAGTTGATCTCTCAAACAACTCAGACGACTTCTCGGCGAGTTGCGAACTTGCCGATGAAGGCCACGTCGTCGGCCCGTCCTTCGGCCATCTTTCCTTTGAAGCCGCCAGCATTCCAGGTCAAGAACGGGCCGGTTAGGGGACGAACCGTGGATGACGTGATGTTCCAGAAATGGAGTGATCTTCTTCGTGCGTGGGCCGTGGACCCGATACAGGCTCGTCCTGCGTTCGACGAGGTTTCCTATCGTTATTCGGAGCCGGGCCGCTTCTACCACACGTCCGATCACGTCCAGGCTGTGCTGGGTACGGTCGAAAGTCTCGGTTCGTCGGCTCAAAACTTGAACGCCGTCAAACTCGCCGTCTGGCTGCATGACGTGATCTACGACAGCAAGGCATCGGACAACGAGGAACGCAGCGCCGTGATCGGCGACAACCATCCTTCCACTTCAGCGACAATTAGAATTCCCGCGCGAG
>JBAXFO010001121.1:0-1658 GCA_037139885.1 Planctomycetota bacterium | reverse complement strand
GTGTTCCCAGGCTTGACCGTGACGGTCAAGCCTGGGAACACGTCGCATCCGACGATCGCGTCGTCGGCAAAACCATCGGCGGGCGCCATCAAGGCATCGTCGAACTCCCCGGCGACGGCATCTACGGCTTCAGCTTGATGGTCAAAAGCCAGGCTCAGAAACGTCAGGAAGACATGAACTTCGACAAGAAGGGGAAAGGTCCTCGCGGGGGCGAGCTTCCCGAGATTCGCGTCGAAGTCGACACGGTGCCGCCGACGGCCGAATTGTTCGCTCCGCGCCGCGACACCGCCAAGACCAATTCGCTGATGCTCTCGTGGACCGCCGCAGACAAGAACCTCGGCACAAACCCCGTGACGCTCGAATGGGCCGAACGCCGCGAAGGCCCCTGGTCGCCGATCGCGAACAATATTGCGAATACGGGCAAGCACTCCTGGCAGCTGCCTGATCGCCTGCCTGTCGAAGTGTACATGCGTTTGCGAGTAAAAGATTTGGCGGGCAACGAAGGCGTCGCCGTCACGCCCGATCCGCAACTCGTCGATTTAAGCGAACCGGAAGGCCGGCTGGTGAACGTCACGGTGCCGCCCCGCCGCTGAAAATCGCGGAAATCCTTAGGAACTCTTCGTTTCGCCGAGGCGGAACCGCGAACACGCCTCGGCGAAGCGTTGGGAATCTTTTCACCCCGTCGTTTCGTTGCCGCAATTTCCCAAATCCGTTCTGGATGGTTGACGTTTCATGACATATGCTTGGAGTGTTGTGGGCTTTCACCTCGCCCGAGCATGGCGATGTTCCACGAAACGAGTCGACCGACAATGGACCCGGCGCCGCAATCCTCTCTGAGCGGAATTGAAAGGATCACCGAAACGTGGGTGACCGCTCCCGAGCGGCCCGTTTCGATGACCAACCGCAACGCTTGCCTGGTCCACATCTATCCCACTGGCCCCGGCATGGGCACGCGTTACGCTCTCGGCGATAGCCCGATCGTTCTGGGCCGCGGCTCCGATTGCGAAATCCGCATCAACGATCATTCCGTTTCCCGTAAACACGCCCGCATCCAACCTGGCTCCGACGGCTATTACGCCGTCGATCTGCAAAGCACCAACGGCACGTACATCAACGACGTCCCCGCCTCGATGTGCAAGCTGAAAGACGGCGACTATCTACGCGTCGGCAACTGCATCTACCGCTTTCTCATCGGCGGCAACGTCGAAAGCGAATATCACGAAGAGATCTATCGCCTTACCATTATCGACGCCCTGACGGACATTCACAACAAACGCTATTTCCTCGAATTTCTCGACCGCGAGCTGGCCCGTTCGTCGCGCTACGACCGCCCCCTGGCCCTGGTCATGGTCGATATCGACCGCTTCCGCACCATCAACGAGAACCTCGGCCATCTCGGCGGCGACTTCACGCTTCGCGAAATCTCTGCCCGCGTGAAGGGCAACATCCGTAAGGAAGAGCTCTTCGCCCGCTACGGCGGCGAGGAATTCGCCATCGTGCTCCCCGAAACCAATCGCGAAGGAGCCGCCCTGCTCGCCGACCGCCTGGTCCGCGTCGTGAATCAGCAGCCGTTTCAATATGAAGACAAGGTTTACACCGTCACTATCTCCGCCGGCATCTCCACGCAGGAGGCGCTGCAGGCGATCGGGCAGGAGATC
>JBAXFO010001120.1:0-1658 GCA_037139885.1 Planctomycetota bacterium | reverse complement strand
ATTACTTAACGATGTAGAACTCTTGGAGTTCGAGCTAAGTTGATGCCTATGGGGTGTCGCTTCGCTCAACCCCCGGCTAATCGCTGCCACCCCTCCGGGGTGAATGGCAGAAATCGGGAAGTTATTGATCGAGCAATCCTAAGCTACGCGTTCGCGCAAAGTAAGGCAAGTCGCTGCGCAGCCGGCACGCGTCACTTCGCCGCCTGCGCTCTCACCTCGGCCACTTGCCGCGCCAGGTTTTCGCGCAACCGTGCGGAAAACTGCTCATCGAGTGGAGCCGTCCGCATCCATTCATCGATGCGGAAAGCGATCCGGGCGTTTTCGAACGACAGGTCCGTGTCGAAGTATCCCAAATCGAACGCGGCCCGATCCGAAAACCCCGTCAGGAGCAAACGCCAATCCGGCGGCAGCGGCCGATAACCGAGCGCACGTATGTGATCGGTGATATTGTTCATGCAATTGTTCGTAATCAGGTTGTAATACTCAGGGTGCTCTTCCAGCGAATGAGCCCGCTGCATCATGTCGAGAAACAGGGCTCGCTTCCGCTCCGGCGTCGATGTGGCGGGATAGAAACGCACCGGTTGCCCCCAGACGGAGCCGCGCACGCCGACGACATCGCGCTCGTCCCCAATGACATAGATGAGCTGATACTGATGAAACATCGACGCAATCACGCGGTAAGGCCGATCCTTCACACGCCGACCTTCGACGGAAATGGCGACGTGCTGGCCATCGGTGAAGCCGAAACACAGAAAGACATGGGCGACGCCGTCGAGCTGCGCGAGGGGGACGACAACATAATAGACCGAGTTGATCGCGTTCATATCGTAGACGCGATCGTAAAAGCCTTCGGTGAATTCGGTGCGGCTGTGCCAGCGAAAATCGCGGACGTTGGCGACGTGAACCTTGTCCCCTTCGATCTTGACGATCGGCATGCGGGCCTGCTCCGGGGCCCAGACCTGGTTGGCGTCCGGCGTCATCGAACAAAACCAGACGATCACAACCGCACACACCGCCAAAGCCGCCAGCGAGCGAAAAAGATGTCGCCAGGCGTACAAATGCCATCCCATCACGGCGAGCGCGAGCGTCGTCGCCGCCCACGATGGCACGGGAGCGGTGAAAAAAACCGCCAGAGCTGTCCACAGGCCCAGCAGAGTCCACGCCATCAACCCGAGCGCTCGCCCCAGGGACACCAGACTCTTGCCCAGGAATCGCAGATTCATTCCGGCTCTCCTGCTTGAATTGCGTCAGACGATCTCCGACGGGAGCGGGAATTCTACGAACCATTCCCCTCCGGGTCATTGCGGCCTCTCCGAGGCGCCCGGCCCTGGCGGCGTTTCGCCCGTTGCATGGCGTCGCACCATCGCTTCGAGGGCGCGCCACCCGTGAAGTTGTTGCTGCGGCCCGCAGCTTTCGTGCAGCCCGCGCCGAAGCCCGCCGAACTCAACGAGAACCGAATCGTCATTCGGCGTTCGCAGAGTTCGGCGGGCTTCTTGGCTAAAAAAGTGAGCTCGATTCGGCTGAGGTAGCCCGACGCGTGAGCGAGGGTGAACGGGGATGGCCCTGACGCACGACGAAGGTCTCGACCGCGCCACCCTCGCTCACCAGTACTTTCAGCTGCTGCAGTTTAGTCTGAAATTCGCTGTTTTTCCTTTGAT
>JBAXFO010001119.1:0-1669 GCA_037139885.1 Planctomycetota bacterium | reverse complement strand
GTGCAAGATCGCAAAAACCGATAACGGCCACGTCCACAAACACCGCTCCGCCGCCGCGCTCAAAACCCCGGGCCCGAGTAAGCCGAGGAAAAACATCAGCGCAAGAAAGATCGCGTACACGGACGCATGCCCGCCCAACAGGCGCCGCACGCCACCGCCCAATTCCACCGCGATCAAGGCCGCCATGCCGATCATCAACAGGCAAGCCGCGAACCATTCGCGATTCTCGCACCATGTCGGGGCGTCGTTGGGGTATTCTCGTTCGCGGCTCAGCAACCACGACGGATCGACCCGCCAGCGACGCGGCGCCTGCGAAATGGTCGGCGTCGGCGCGGCCTCGCTTCCTGAGACATCCAGACAAATCAATTGCGAAGGACTGCGTACGAAGAGTTTGCCCCGCCACAATGTCGGCGGCGTCCAACAAATCTCATCGTCGAATAATCCGACCCGGCCCAGTTCGACATAATCGTTCGCGGTCGCGCTGGCGAGAATCAATTCGCCCCCATCGGCGCCAAGAAACAGCTTGTCATCAGCCGCCAAGACGGTCGCATGGCCCACACGCTCGGTGGACCAAAGCGTCGCCCCGGTTCGCCAATCGACGCAGCGAAACGTTCCGCGCGAGGGCCGATGAGCGCTCGATTGCAGTTGCTTGAGATCGAACCCGAAAATCGCATCGCCGACAAGAACGCTCGAAGCCACGTCGTTACTCAGGTGTTTGCTGACCCACTTCTCCTTGACCTCCAAAACGTCGTCCTTTTCGCGGAGCGTCAGGCAACGAGCCGGGGTGCGGAAGGGCGCCGTGAGCAGCAGATCGGGCTCGCGAAAAATGGGCCAGGCGGAGTGTTCGTCGTAGCCGCTGGAGAGGCGCTGCCGATGAAGAACGGCGCCGTTCGCCGCATCGAAGAGGACGAGGGCGTTTTCCATATAGCCGACGATGCAACGCCGCGTTCCGACCGTAATCGGCAAGGCCGGGCAGTAGCTGGCGGGATCGGAGCCCGACGCCCAAATCGTTGCGCCGCTCGCGGCATCGAGCGCGACCATACTCGCGTTGCGCCCGCCCACCGGCAGATAAACCCGGCCTGCTTCCACGAGCGGCGTGGCGGCGAAACCGAAACTGTAGCCCCGCCCGCCGAAACGTTCATCGATCTCGATCGACCAGAGTCGCTCGCCCGATTCGGCGCGCACACAACCGACGAGACCGGTCGGCGACGCAAAATAAACCTTGCCGTCGTCGACCGTCGGACTGGAATAAGGTCCGGGATAAGCCCCATGAAGCTGCCACGCCCGCGCGTAACGCGTTTCCCAGAGCGCAGCGCCGGTTTTCGGATCGAGGCACAGAAGAAACTGCCCGGCCGCCGACTGATACTGCGTGAACAGTCGGCCCCCCGCGACCACAATCCCCGAATGCCCCTGTCCCAGCGCCCGCGTCCAAACTCGCCGCGGTCCGCCCTCCGGCCAAAGACCTAAGAGCTTCGTCTCTCGTGAGACGCCATCGAAGCGAGCCCCGCGAATGTGCGGCCAATCCTCGCCGGCGACGAAACTCTCGCTCGCGATCAGCGCGAGCGTCGCGATCACGGCGATCATCCTGGTCGGCATGGCAGGTTGACTCGGCGATTTGTTTTTTCATCGCGCCCGCGACGCCTGGCGCCGCAGACGGATAAGCCATCAC
>JBAXFO010001118.1:0-1673 GCA_037139885.1 Planctomycetota bacterium | reverse complement strand
GCTCTCAAACTCACCGCCTGGCCGACCGCGATCTTCTTGACGCTGAAGCGGCGCGGGCGAGCCGTCGCTGCCTGTGCGGCCGTAATTGTCGTCGCGAATCTGCTGGCGGCCAGCGTGCTCGGTCTCGAGACGATCCGCCGGTACTATGCCGCAGTCGGCCCCACGGTGGCTCGCAGTTATCGCCAATATCTGGAAAATTACTCGTTCTGGAGCGTCGGCAGCCGATTCTTCGGGACCGAGCGGATCGAAGGTCTTTTCGGCGTCGCCACCCAACCGCTTTGGGCCAACCCAACGCTCGAAGGCATTGTGACCTATTCCCTACCTGCGTTGATGTTGGCGTTAAGCCTGACGCTCGCCTGGCGCTGTCGCTCATTCGATTCGGCCTACGGCATCCTTTTGACTGTCGGCATTCCCATCAACCCGGTCGTTTGGGACCACAGCCTCTTGCTGAGCGCCCTACCGATCGCCATTTGCGTCCGCCGCCTCGCCGCGATCGGCTTCACCCGAACCTCGGCAGCTCTGGTCGCCGTCGCCATCGCGATCTCGATTCTGGCGCCGCACGCGTACTTGGAGATGATGGCTCTGGCATTCGTCGTACCCGAGTCGAATTACGGAAACGTCATTCCGTTTCTGCCAGGTCTCGCGACGTATCTACCACTTATACCGCTCGGCATCTGGACGTGGCTGCTTTGGACAACCGACGGCCAAGCGGCTCCGGAAACGTCGACCGAGTCATT
The DNA here is from genome assembly GCA_037139885.1 of Planctomycetota bacterium. GTDB lineage: Bacteria > Planctomycetota > Planctomycetia > Gemmatales > Gemmataceae > JAIEPT01. The sequence continues at coordinate 936 of JBAXFO010001118.1, read as the reverse complement.
CGCTGTCCAGCGCAACAGTCCCGTTTGCAGCCCCGTTAAGTGAAACCTCCATGGGCTTCTTCGCTGTGGCGCACTATCCGTATCTTCGGAAGGTGCGGCGCCCGCGACTTTCGATTCCATCCTGATCGATCGGATTTACGAGGAGACCTCATGTTCAAAACCTGGGCGACATTTCTCTGCTTCACGTTGTTGTTTACGGGAACGGCCCTCGCGCAACCGACGCGAAAGTTCGACGACCCCGGTTCTCCTCCCTTCAAGGTGTTGAAAACGGGCGAAAATCCGCCGCTCGATGCGAACAGCAATTTCGTGATCGGCCCCGATTATACGCCCGCGCCAGAACGTAAGGCGGTCGAGGGCGTGCCCCAGGGAAAAGTGAAGCAATTCACCATCGATTCGAAGGAGACCAAGCTCTTCAACCCGGGGATCGCCCGTAAGGTCTTTGGCAAAGTCGATCCGAAGAACCCCAAAACGTTGATCGTCGAAACGCACGACATCGACTATAAGCGAGCGATCACCGTTTACGTTCCCGCCCAATATGTGCCGGGCAGCGAAGCGCCGTTCATGATTATTCACGACGGTCCCGGGGGCAAACCGAACACGGAGTTGCTGCGTGTTCTCGATAACCTGATCGCCCAGAAGCGAATCCCGCCGATCATCGCCATCTGGGTCGCCAACGGCGGCGGCGACGCCCAGGGGCACGAGCGCGGCAAGGAATACGACACGATGTCGGGACAGTTTGCCGATTACATCGAAGCCGAGGTGCTGCCGCGCGTGGAGAAGAATTGCGACGTGAAGCTGACCAAAAACCCCGACGGCCGCGCGTCCATGGGCAACAGCTCCGGCGGATCGGCCGCCCTCATCATGGCCTGGTATCGCCCGAATCTCTACCGCCGCGTGCTCACCACCTCGGGCACCTTCGTGAACCAGCAATGGCCC
>JBAXFO010001117.1:0-1673 GCA_037139885.1 Planctomycetota bacterium | reverse complement strand
GGACACGGCGTTTTGTTCTCTTTCACGGGAAACGGCACCCGCAAGAGCTTGATGAAGTCGATGTCGAACGATTTCTCGATCATGTGGGGAAGACCGAGAAAGAGCCGATTGGTCCCATGGAGCTCGCGCACGAAGCGTTGACGTTCTTGTATGCCGAAGTTGCAAACTGCCCTGTCGAAGCCGACGTCCAAGGCTCCGCGGGGCCCGAGATCTCTTGGCCTGCACCGCGCCTCCGGTTACGATATCCCTGCCTGCGGCGAACGCCGCGCCGTCAAGTTTCGGAGAACTCCTCATGGCTCGGATGTCCGCCCTCGCGATTGTTTTCCTGGGATTGCTCCTCGCCGCCGGCGCTCAGGAGAAGAAAGACGAAGTCACTTTGAAGGTCGTCAAGTACGACGCCTTCAAGGAAGAAGTCTTAAAAAACCGCGGCAAAGTCGTGCTCGTCGATCTCTGGGCCGACTTCTGTCTGCCCTGCAAAAAAGCCTTCCCGCACACCGTCGAACTGCACCGCAAATTTGAAAGCAAGGGCCTGGCGGTCATCTCGGTCGCCCTCGATTCGCTCGCCGATGAACCGGCCGAGGTGAAGGCCAACGTGCTCAAGTTTCTCAAGAAGCAAAACGCGACTTTCACGAATGTCCTCCTCGATGAAACCGACGAGTTCTGGCAGAAGAAGTTTCGCATGTCCGGCCCGCCGTGCATGTATATCTTCAGCAGGCAGGGCAAGTGGACGCAGTTCACCGCCCAGGACCTCGAAGACCATCCGCAAAACCCCGAACGCCTGATCGAGGAACTCCTGGCCGAGAAGTAAACGCTTCCTCGGTCCGCCAACCCTACCCCTCACGAGCGCTCCTCATGGCCGTCGACGACCCGCAACGCTCCCTCGCGGCCGCTTTGGGACGAATCCCGAGCGGCTTGTTCATCCTCACCGTGGCGCATGCCGGCCAGGAGACCGGCTTCCTGGCGAGTTGGGTGCAACAATGCTCTTTCAAACCGCCGCGGCTCAGCTTCGCGGTGCAGCCCGATCGGCCGATCGTCGGTTTGTTGGTGCCTGAAGCCTTGTTGGCGTTCAACATTTTGGAAGCCTCGCAGACCGACATGATCGCTCATTTCGGCAAAGGCTTCGCGCTGGGCGTCCATGCGTTCGAGACGATCGATGTGATCCGCGAGGAGGGCAAGCCGCCCGTGCTCACGGAAGCGGTCGCGGTTTTGGAAGGCCGGGTCGCCAACCGTGTCTCCGTCGGCGACCACGACCTCGTCATCGTCGATTTGCATGCCGGCCGCCTCCTCACCGAAGGCCAACCGATGATCCACGTTCGCAAGAACGGGCTGCACTACTGATCCCGGTGCGTTATGGCATGTCATGTCTGCGGCAGCGAGGCGGTCGGGCGCTGCTTTACTTGCGGCCGGCTCTTTTGCGAAAAGCATGGCTCCAAGAACTGCGTCACCTGCGAGAACGGCATCGCTGAGGGGGACCCCAGTCCCGATCGCGTCACCGCGAAACGCGCGGGCGTGGCTCGCGCCGCCGCCTGGTGGCGCCCCCTGCCCGCGGAAGATTATTCGCCCCCGGCATGTTACGTATGTAAAAGTCTGTCGCGGGCGGTATGCTCAAGTTGCGGGCGCAATTATTGCGCCGAACACGCGGGGCGAAAATCGACGTGTCTTCACTGCAACGA
>JBAXFO010001116.1:0-1675 GCA_037139885.1 Planctomycetota bacterium | reverse complement strand
GGCTGGCGCTCAGATCGTCGCCGCCCTGGCGAAGGTTCTCCAGGCCCCGCGTCGGTTCGTTGACGGCGAGGGGAGTGTGCTGCGGGCCGAGATACCCGGGCACGGAACGATACAGCCGCCCGCCATTGACTTGCAGGTCGTAGCCGGCATCGATCGTGACGAAGGCGGGCATGTCGCTGTTCGGATTGCCCAGTTGATGCGACGCCAGGCAGCCGATGGCAGGATGCTCCAGGCCGGTGACGCGGCGAAAGCCAGTGTGAAGCTGATACTTCGCATCGTAATGTTCGTTGATGTCGGTTCGCATCGAACGCAGAATGGCCATGTCGTTCATACACTCCGCTAGTTGCGGGAGTTGCTCGACGATGCGAATGCCGGGGACCATCGTCTGGGCTGGCCGAAATTCGCCACTAGGCTTGGGATCGAAGGTGTGTTGCTGGCTTGGGCCACCGTCCATCCACAGGAGGATGCATGCCTTGCCGCGCGGCCGCCGCACGGCAGCGGCCTGGGCGAGCGACTCGAACCACGGCACCGACAGCCCCGACAACAGGCCCGCGGCAGAAAGTTTGCCAAGATCGCGACGAGAAAGATGCGTCATCGATTTCCCCCCTTGTTTTTGATTCTGCTTCGTTACCGCACCAGTAAGTATTCACTTCGATTCGCTAACGCCCAAAGCACCCTGTGATACGCTTCCGGGGAGCGTTTCAGAAATTGTTGCGACTCCGTTTGCTCGACGCTTGTCGGCCGGCGCGACAAGGTCGAGAGATAGAGCCATTCGACAATTTGTTCCGCCGTTGCCTTGGCGTTCGCCTTTCGGAACTCATCGAGCGCCTTGCTGCCCTGTTGGAGGCGAGGATGATTGATCATTGTCAACATCTGCGGGATGCCATGCGTGAAATCGGCTGGGTCTTCCTTGTTGGTGCCGAAGCGGCGAAGAAACTCGAGGTACGGATCGAGCACCGGTGCGCTTTCACCCTTGGTGTTGCCGTCCTTCGGATCGATGCCGCGCAGGTCGAGGTTCGGATCGCCGTAGGCTTGTTTGAGCGAATCGTACAGTTGATCCGCGGTCATGATGCGGATCGGCATGCGGCCGAACGCCGCGGTGAGGGCGGCCACGGTTTGCTCGTCGGTCCCCTTCGCCACCCGGCTGGTCCGCTGATACGCTTCGGAGTTGCAAATGCATCGAATCAAGTGTTTGACATCGAAGCCGGACGCGGCGAACTCGTTGGTCAACAGATTCATCAAACCGGGATGGGTCGGCGGATTGAGGTCTCGAAAATCGTCGATCGGACTGACGAGGCCGCGGCCGAAGAAGTAAAACCAGGTCCGATTGGCGAACGCTCGGGCGAAATAGGGATTGTCCTTTGCCGCGAGCCAGTTCACCAGTCGCTCGCGGTCGAAGCGGCTTCCGTCGGGCTCGATTTTCTTGCCATTCAAGAACGCGGCCGGGACATTCATGCCGACGTTCTTGAACGCGGTTTTCGGAATGGCGATCGAGGGATTGTTGCCGCGATTCCCCTCCCTGACGTTCCCGAAGTCGCCGCTGGTCCTGCCGAAGAATGCCGCCAGCGCCCAGTGGTCCTTCTGCGACCAGTCGCGGTAAGGGTCGTCGTGGCACTGAGCGCACTGCAGCTGCACTCCCATGAACAGCGAGGCGACCGCGCACGCGGTGCCGTCG
>JBAXFO010001115.1:0-1679 GCA_037139885.1 Planctomycetota bacterium | reverse complement strand
TCGCTTCCGTTCGCGCCGCGGATTCACCTTGTCAGACTATGGCAAAGGCGTTCCGCTCGCAAGACGAGGGGTGCGGCCGCCGACGTGGGCACGGTTTCCGCGGGGCGACATGTTTTTCAACCCCGCAGATGGCTCGTCCGCGTCGTTACTTATTCTCCACGATCCAGATATTCCGGAAGAAGACCGGGTTGCCGTGGTTTTGCAGGTTGATGTTGCCGGTGGCGTTCCAGGGAATGTTTTCGTGGATTTTGACGCCGTTGTGGTGGACGGTGAGGAGATTGCTGGCCTTCTTCGATTTGGGGTCGACGGTTGCGGGGGTGATTTCGACGTCGTACGTCTGCCAGGAGAGCGGGGGGAGGCACATGTTGACGAGGGGGGCGACTTCGCTGTAGATGCCGCCGCATTCGTTGTTTTTGCCGTCGAGGGCGAAGCTGTCGAGGACCTGGATTTCTTTGCCGTACAGGTAAACGCCGCTATTGCCGCGACCCTGGCCGCGGGCGTTGGGCATGAAGGGGGTGACGAATTCGATGTGCAATTTGGCGATCTTGAGCGGGTTCTTGGTGCTGGCGGGGACGGCGAGAAGGCCGTTCTCGACTTTACCGTTCCATTCGCCGGTGTTAGCGCCGTCGAAGAGGACGCGGGCGCCTTCGGGAGGCTTGGCGCCGAGCGTGGGGCTCTTGCGTTCGACGCGGGTCAGCGTGAATTTGCCCTCTTTCGATTCGCCTGTGAGAATCGCCGGCGAGCCGAGCTTGATCGTGCCGGCATGGGCGGGGCCTTTGATCGTCGCGGCGGCCTTGTCTTCGTCGAGCGTCGCGGGGGCTTTGACGCGGCCCTTGCCGTCCCAGCCGGCCCCAGGGAGACCGCCGGCGAGGAAGTAGACATCGAACTTGCCGTCCCCCAGAGCGAACACCTGGGCGGCCAACTTATCGCCTTGATATTCGCCCTGCACGAGAAAATCGACCCCGGCGTCTTTCGCGTCGGTGGCCACGACGGACTTCTTGGGAGCCGGCTTCTTCTCGACCTTCTTTTCCTCCTGCGCCGTGGCTCCCAAGGAGACGAGCGCCAGAGTGGCGAAGGCGAGCGCGGGCAAGGCGAACACGATGCGGCATTTCATGGGAGAGTCCTGAGAGTAAAGGAGTCGGGTCGGAATCAGGGGGGATGCAGCGGCATCACGGTACGTCATCATTGGACATGATCGTTACTCGACGCACGACCTCGCCGGAAAAGGTGTATTGGAAATGGATGCGGACGCCACAGTACTCGAACCGGTCCCAAGCTCCGTATCGCCCCAACCCGGCAATCGTGATTGGTTCGCCGCATTGCTCAGGAGCGCCGAATCTTGTCTGGACGTCATTGCGAGTGGCGCGACTCGTTAAACCACCTGGCAAACGACCGGCAAAAGCGGCGACTCCCTCCGAAGGTTCCACGTAAAGGAAGGCCGCGGCGACCCGACCGCGGTGATACATAAGTTGATAGCCAACCTTCGAGCCAGTCAAATAGGCACGGGGCGATTCGCCTTCATTTAATTCCGGCTCCGTTGAGGAAACGAGTTGATCAACCTGAATTAGCTCTCGGACAGCCACCGCGTCGACGGAAGCTCCGACGATCGCCATCAATTCCTCGGCCGTCGCCATGCTGCTCCGTCTCCGTCGAGATCAATGATTGAAAGCGAATTCTTT
>JBAXFO010001114.1:0-1680 GCA_037139885.1 Planctomycetota bacterium | reverse complement strand
GTTTTCGGCTCTCCAGAATCCCAGGCCGCCTACCAGAAACTAATCGCGAAGTTACAGGCCCATGGGGGTAAGCTGCCTACTTTGCCGGGGCAGGAACTGCCGGACGACCTCACCATCGACGAGGTCGTGTTGCGGTTCCTGACCGAAAAAGTCTCGGTCTACTACGTCGATGCCCTTGGAGAGCCTACATCGGAACAGTTCAGTTTCCGCCAAGCGCTCAAGCCCTTGGCGCGTCTTTTCGGCTGGTCGATCGCTCGCACTTTCGACGCGAAGAGCCTCGGCATCGTCCGCGAAGCGATGATCACCGGAACATGGATGAATGAGAAAGAGAAAGCGCTTCTCGTCAAGCAGAAGAAGGCCCCCGGTTGGTGCAGGTCGAACGTCAACAAGTCCGTGTCCCGCATCCGTTCATTCTTTCGGTGGGCGGTTCTCGAAAAAATTGTCCCCGCCGCGGTTGTGATCGATCTGGGCTGCCTTCCGCCACTCAAAGCGGGCCGAAGTGGAGCGAGGGAGAGCGATCCGGTCGTTCCGGTGCCACTTGCGGACGTTGACACAACTTTGCCATGCCTTCCACCCGTCGTCGGTGACATGGTGCGTTTGCAGTTACTTCTAGCTTGCCGTCCCGGGGAGCTTTGTGCAATGAGAATGGCGGATCTCGACAGGTCCGGACCGATCTGGTTTTACGTCCCTTCGGCGCATAAGACGAAACACCACGGCCACAAACGCACAATCGCCATTGGGCCGCAGGCGCAATTGCTCCTTCGCGGATACCTGAAAGACGACCCGAAGGCTTTTCTCTTCTCCCCGGCCGAGCAGGATAAAATCATCAAGGAGAAAAAGCGGACGGCTCGCAAGACCGCGGTTCAACCGTCGCAGGTCGACCGACGTAAGCTCAGTGCCAAGCGAAAGCCGGGCGACCACTTCACGGTTCACGCGTACAATCGATCTGTCGTCCGGGGCAGTCGAAAGGCGGGCGTGGGGAAGTGGCACGTCCACCAACTCCGGCACTCCGCCGCCCTCATGATCGAGCGCGAACATGGAGCGGAAGCGGCACGGGCGGTTCTCGGCCACAAGACGCTCAACATGACGCTTCATTACTCAGGGATCGATACCAAGCGTGCTGCCGAAGTTGCGGCGAAAACGGGGTGAAATATTAATAAGCGGGGTATTATTACACACTGCGTTGTCCGGTCTTAAATTGCGGGTTGGAGTCCCGGCTTTAGCCGGTCTTCGGCTGCCGCCCGCAACCTGCCACCGGTGTGCTTGCGCCGTAGAATCCAGTCGCAACTCGCCCTAACTCCAAGGCAGATTAATGAACCAAGTCAACGAGTGAATTTGTTCCAACATTCGACTTTGGCGAATTTCGCTACGCCGCGGCAAAGTTCGTGAAGCTGCTGATCCGCGCTCGCCAGAGAGTGGATCAGCATTTCCTTGAGTCCCACTGAACCTTTAATAATCCGCAGGTCTTGGGTTCGAATCCCAACGCCTCCATTATTGACAGCAAGGACTTACGACGAACCATTTCTGATCTGCCGTCGTGTGGCAGAGATTCGTGGCAGTTGCAAGCTACCACGGGGTTCGACGAGGCCTCCGGCCCGGCTAACGAACGCCTCGAGGGGTCTGCAATGCCTCGAAAATTCCCAAAGTCATTCTTCCGTCGTAATCGCGGTCGGTTCGCCC